>JAMPIU010000169.1 GCA_023667845.1 Dehalobacter sp.
ATCGCGCATATTTAAATTCGGAGAACTCATATCAATTTTTGCTCTGAGCACTTTCGCGCCGTTCGGGAATTCTCCGGCTCTCATTCTTTGGAACAGGTCAAGATTTTCTTCGACACAACGGCCCCGGTAAGGACTGTCCGTTCCAGGCTGGGTCAGCGTCCCACGGTATTCCCGTATTTCCTCTGCCGACAAATCACAGACAAAAGCCTTGCCTTTTTCAATCAGCTCTACGGCAAACGCGTACAGCTTTTCAAAGTAATCGGAAGTATAGTACATCCTGTTCTGCCAGGAAAACCCCAGCCATTGGACATCTTCCTGAATCGACTCGACAAACTCAGTTTCCTCTTTGCTCGGGTTGGTGTCGTCAAACCTAAGATTGCAGCATCCGTTAAATTCCAGCGCGGTGCCAAAATTCAAACAGATGGATTTGGCGTGTCCGATATGAAGATAGCCGTTAGGTTCAGGCGGAAAACGTGTATGTACCCTGCCGTTGTTTTTATTCAGCTTTAAATCTTCCCGAATAATATTTTGAATGAAATTGGATGATGAATAAGAAGAATTTGATGTATTTGATGTATTAATAGCAGTAACCCCCTACGAAAACACTTATATTATCTTAGTATAGTAGATTTCTAAAAAATTTCAAATACCTATTTTCGGGTCCCTATCAATAGCAAGCAGCCTGTCCGTCAGCGCTAAGAGTTCATCTCTTCGCGAGAGCTTCTCCAGCCACCTGGAAGGCAGGTTCTCTATGCCATAGCAGGCACCGGCCATCCCGCCGGTTACTGCGCCGATCGTATCCGTATCTCCTCCGAGGTTTACGGCCATTACCAGCGCTTCTTCCAGAGAATTGGTCTGAAAGACACAGTTTAAGGCCGTTTCCAATGTATGGACAACGTAACCGCTTGTTTTCATTTGATCCGTACTTAAGTTCATTTTCAGGGCAAACGGAGCATCCGCCTGGGCCTTTTCCAGCACGATGCGGAGATCTTCTCCTAAAAGCAATTCCCTGACAATTTTACAGTAAAAAACCACACAAGCTCCTGCCAGTGGATCATAATGGGTCAGAGCCGATAATCTTGCCGCCAGATCCGTCATTTTCGCCAGGTTATTGTGATAGGCAATGGCCACCGGGACCGTTCTCATCAGTGAACCATTGCCGCCGCTTCTCCCGCCGCTGAGTCGATGGGCATTCTCAGCGATTTGCAGCCATTCCTGTTCGTTATCCGCTTCTGTCCGGATTCCTTCCTGCAGAACCATCCGGCAGATATTTCCGATACATTTGGGCTCTTGCCGGGACCATTCCCGAAAATGACGGGCGACGTGCTTTACCGGGTCTGCAGGGTCTTCAAGAATCCCGTTGGCTGCCGCAAGGGTCATTTCTGTATCATCGGTAATTTCTCCGGGCGCCAATTTCCAGAATCCCCCGCCGGTCATATCCCGGTGTCGGCCATAGGTATGAACAATTTCTTCGCGGCTCATAAATTCAAGGGTTGCCCCAAGCGCATCCCCGGCTGCCACCCCGAGCATTGCTCCCCTTGCTCTGGAAATGAGATCTGCCATTTTGTTTTCCCCTTATCCAAATCGCACAACTTCTTGTTGAGGTTGCAACCATTAATTGCTATACCGTTATCATAACACTTTCATTCCAAAATGAGCTATCCGAATTTCAAATAAACGGTGACTTAATATCCAGATCATTTGCATTCACGCTATCTATAAATTAATTCTATTTTGCTTAAAATACTGAATGATCTGTTCCTTCTCAGCTTCTTCCGCATGGTTGGTTGTGAGGATTTCCCCGCCTTTCATACCATTCCATTTGATATACAGCGTTTGTTCAAAGCTTTCATTGATGATCGGGTCTTCATATCTCAAAACAATGACAAAGAAATAGGGAGGCACATCTTTTAATGTCTTTTGTTTGTTGATGCCTTCGAGACTAATCAGTAAGGTGGCTGAAGCATTTTTGGGAATATCATTGACGAGCGCGTATTCGTCAATTGTGACCGGTTTTTCCTTTAAGCCGGACTGAAAAACAATAGACTTGCTCCAAAGACTAACGGCAGGATGCTCGCCGACATTGGTAAAAACCATCTCAAATTCAGGCGACTCTCTCAATACCACTTCGGGCGAATCCTTAAACGTAAAGTACGGACGGTTGGCTTCTCTCTCCTCGTTCCAGGCAGATACGGTGATATAGACGGTAATCAGTGCCGTCACAGCAAGTATGGCTGTCCCAACAGTGGCAATCATATTAGAATAACTGACAAGTTTATTTTTTTTCTTTGACAATTTGCACACTCCTAGCTATCGTTAAACAAAATCATTATTTGCAGGTTCATAGAAATCTAAACGAAATGCAGAATGCAATTTTTTCATTTTAATATATTATTGTCTTTTCGTTGATATGTTTTATTTTACACAGGCCAGCACCATGTCAACCCTATATCTTTATAATTTTAGGATTAACTAGGTACTAGCTTCGCTCTGTTTAAGAATATATATAAAATAAATGGAAAAACTAGGTTTACAAAAAGCACTATTAAAAAGTAAAATTATAAATGTATAGCTACCTTCAAGGATCTTTGGACAATAATAGGTTGCTGGAAAGGGGAAGTTATGATGCGGATACTTTTTCTTCCGTTCCTTCAAATCCCTACGGGTCATCATACCGTAGCCGATGCAATGATTCGTTCCTTAGAAAACCGAATCAGTAATCTTGAATGCTCAAAGATAGATTTCTTCAGCTATGCGGACAAACGGCTGGAGAAAGCATTTCGGTTAACTTACCTGACCTGGATCGACCATTCTCCCCAAACCTTCGTCTGGATTTACCGGAACTTTGTGTACCCGACCAAATCAACCAAGCACTTTAACTGGTATGAATATAAATTCCTTGACAAAATGAATAGCCTGCTGCAAGAAGAACAGCCTGATTTGATCGTATGTACCCAGGCTTTCCCTTCCTTCTTAATCGACAGGCTTAGAAATTCCGGTATCGCAACTGCGCCCGTAATCAATGTCTACACTGATTTCTTTGTTAATAAGCTTTGGGGAACAGAATACATCGATTACCATTTTGTCCCTGATCAAAATATTAAGGCACAATTAATCTCCCAGAATAACATTGATCCGTCTAAAATATTTGTGACGGGTATTCCTGTTGATGAGTGCTTCCTGCCTCGGACAGCCTCCGAACCGACGCTTCCTTATCATATTCTGATTTCCGGCGGAAGCGGCGGTCTCGGCGATATCGAACATTTGCTTTACAGCCTGCCGGGTAAAAAAGAAAAATCCTACACTTTTTCCCTGCTATGCGGCAAAAACAAGAAACTATATAAGGATATTCGCTCCCTGAAACTGCCTAACTTAAAGCCCCTATCCTATATTTCATCCAGGGAAACCCTCAACTCACTGTATGACGAGGCCGATGCCATTATTACCAAACCCGGCGGCGTAACCATCAGTGAGACCCTTCATAAAAAACTGCCGATTTTTGTCCATTCAGCACTTCCAGGGCAGGAACAAATCAATAAGAATTATCTCAGCGAAAAAAAATTGATTTATGATTTAGATTTGAATTACCCAGTTGCCAAACAGTTGGACGCCTTTTTTAAAGATCAAAACGAACAGGTGCTTTGGCGAAACCGCTTTGACAGCTACTTATCGGAAATAGAGTACCATGCCTGGGAAAAGATTTTGGAACTAGCCCTCGGTCAATCCGTAAAGCCTCATATCTACAAAGAAACGGTCAATATTTCCCAAGTCCCGAGCTGATTTCGCGGACCTCAAGGAATCGGATAAACCTTCAAAGTCAACATAAGGGAAGTGAATCTGCAGTGTCCACAACCTTGCTGTGCGCCTTCATTGTCGCAATTTCAGTCTTTGCGGTCTTTGCGGTCTATGCTCTTATTCCCGAACTATTTGTGCATTTTTTCGGTATTGGTTCCTGGAAACGTCATTATTCTCCAGGTGTCACCTTAACATTTGATGACGGACCCGACCCCAGATACACTCCGAGATTCCTGACAGTTTTAGCCGAGCAAAACGTTCGGGCCTGTTTTTTTCTGGTTGCTGAAAAGGCTGAAAAACAGCCGGAACTTGTCAAGAGCATCCTAGACCACGGTCATACCGTCGGCAGTCACGGCTACCGTCATCGGCACGCTTGGCTGATGCCCCCGCTAAAGACCTGGAACTTGTGGAATAAAGCGATGGAGGAAATGCGCCGTCTGACCGGTCAGGAACCCGTCTATGTCAGAGCTCCCTGGGGAGGGGTTAATCTTTCTTTTTTATTTTGGTGCCGTTTCAAAGGCAAAAAGCTGATTAGTTGGAGTGCCGACGGCAGAGACTGGCACATTGAAAGAACTCCGCACCGTATTGTGCAAAGAATAATCCGCCGAACCAAAGAAGGCACAATTATCCTGCTTCATGATAGCGGCGGCGATGAGGGCGCTCCTGAAAATACCTTAGCTGCCCTGAAACCACTGATCATGAAAATACAAAAAGAACGCAAGCTGCCGCTCATTCCGCTTCAGCTTCCCGACTGGTCACTGCCAAGAAGAATTGGTTTCTGCGTTTGGGAGAAATGGGAGCTTTTTTACGCGCGGCGTAAACAAATTACCAGAATTGATGAACGCAATATTTTTCGCCTGGGTCTTACCCGCTACCATGGCCCTGAACTGTTTAATGAAAACGGTGAATTAATCGCCTCAGCAGGTGATCTGGTCGGTGAAATCCACTTAGACAATACCCGCTTCCAGAGCCTTGGTGCCAATATCCAAAAAATCGGCTATAATGTTTTAAAACAAGCCCGGCTCTCCCTGCCTGTTCTGGCAAGCTATATCTCTTTGAATCCGGGTTATAAGGATATCAAGGTTTTCCTGGGTGTTACACTCATCAACCGTGGTGTCAAAGGCCTCGGGTTTAACGTTACTGAATATACGAATGGTAATGCCGGATTCATTGGTTTCATGCAAAAAATCGTTTACCGAGTCTATAACCCGTCCCGGAAAAAAGATACAGAAAAACTTGGAACAAAGCCCAAAGTCGTCTGGATCAGTAAAGACGCCCTGCTTGAGAAATACCTGACAAAAAAGTCATCCACGCAAGGATGACTTTTTTCATTGAATAATTCTGTTCACTTCATTCTCCAGTTATTTATTTAATCGTCAGTAGCCCCACCATCGCCAAATACCGGAATGACATCGCCCAAAAAAGTCGGTTTGGGCTTGATTATTTTAGTCCAGAGAAAATCTTTATTTCGGGCTGCAATCTCTCTTATCTGATAGTAGGCCATTGCCTGTCCGTAATCATGCCGGTCTGAGGCAACGCCATAAGCTTCAAGTCCTAAAGACCTGGCGACAAAAACTGCCCGCTTCAAATGATATTCCTGCGTAACGATGATTACCTTTTTCGCAAGAAAAATATCCCTCGCTCTGTATAGACTTTCATATGTACTAAAACCAGCGTGATCCATAAAGACATTTTGACCCTTGACGCCTTTTTCCAGGAGAAAGCGCTTCATGGCATTGACTTCATCATAATCTGTCCGTCCATGATCACCACTCACAAGAATTTTGGGAGCCTTGCCTTGCTGGTAAAGCTCATAACCGACGGTCAAGCGGTCGGCAAGCATGGATGAAGCAGTTCCATCCGGGAAAACATAGGCACCTAACACCAGGATCGCGTCAACCTCAGGTACATGATCCATATCGCCGATGTATTTCGTACCAACCCGCTCCACATAGTTATTGATCATCAGCATAGAACCAAGGAGAATCACTGTGATCGCCAGCACGCTACCTATCAGATACTTTATCCGAATTCGCAAACGTTTCTTCATTTCATATCCCTACCAAAGTTTTCATATTTACCTAGCGTTTCTATGTTGGAGTAAGCTTTACTGCCTTAAGCTTATACTTCTTGCTATCTCCTGTAGCTAATTATATAATAAATCTAGTTTCTTGGGGGTGATAAAATGCAATTCGATAGTAGTATCCTGGTTATTCTAATCGTTCATCTGACTTTGATCTTAGCTGTCTCCTGGGCCGCAATCAAACTATTGCATTCTTCTTCCAGCAGTGTCAGATACGCGGATACTTACCTTTCGAGTTGTCTGATCAGCTCCTCATCTCCCATAAATCTTCAGGTAAATAAGTATTTAATCTTTAGGAGAAAAATAAAGACCAGCCTTGATGATGACTCACCTTATTCAAACCTCCTTGTTTTATAAGAAATAAAACTTTGGAGGATGTTTCAATGAATATGATTAGCACAGTCCTTTCCCAGTTATTAGCATTCCTTGTCAGTACTACGGGTGATTGGTTCATTGCGGTTGCTCTGATTACATTAGGGATAAAACTCTTGTTATTTCCTTTGTCAATAAAACAGCAAAAAGTACAATTATTAACCGCAAATCTGACCAAAGCCAGAACAATTTTATCTGGAAAATTTCACAATCAAATTAAAAAAGTTAACTCTGAATCAATGAAAATTGCATCTAAATATAAAATCAATCCACTGTTTACGTTTGCAACACTTATTATCCAGGCCCCGGTTTTTTTCTCCTTGTACGTTGCTATTACGCATCTGAGTATACCCGTCGGCAGCATTCTTATTCCGTGGGTATCTGATCTCCATATGGCAGATCATCTTCATATTTTGCCGGTTATTGCCGGTCTGCTTCAGACGCTGAGTGTATTTACAGCAGAAAACAAAAATTTACTGATGTTCATATTCCCGGTTGCTATTGGCGTCGTTTTTCTGTGGAAAGCTCCTGTTGCCCTGAGCGCTTACTGGATTGCCAACTCGGTCCTTCGGTTTGTCGAGGTCCAGATCTTTCGTCTAGGCCCTATCCAGCGAAAATATTTGAATATCCCTTCTCCGGAAGAGATGGTCCAAAGACTTTAAACAAAGGGGACGTATCGCGGCGTCCCCTTCACCTATCTAACCCAATTTTATTAGAGTTTTTATCCAGTTACTACTGCCATCATTCTCATATTATGAGCGACACATCCATTTTTCTCATTCATACCATATTTAAATCTTAAATTCTCTATATTTCTTCTGATTGCTTCAAATATTGTAGACTTGCACAAGATGCGAAAGCGAGCGTTAAGTGCCAGCAGCGTTAAGCGAACAGGAATCCGCAGCGTTATAGACATGCCAGCGGTTTCTGGCTACGGATGGCCTACTGTCACGGTGCCATGGATGGCAAGGAGCGGCACGTTAAGCACGGACACGGTCAATAAACCTTTTGATTTTGTCCGGGTCTTTCCGTCCCTCCGTCTCGACACTGCTGCTGACGTCCAGGCAATAGGGATGGAATAAGGAAATTGCCGACGCAGCATTCTCTTCATTTAAGCCTCCGGCCAGGATCATTGGAATATCCCGGCCTTTGTTTTTATCGGATTGGCCGTTCTGATCTCTTTGCAGAAGGTTCCAGTCAAAGCGTTCCCCGGTCCCGCCATAAGCTTCAGGGTCAAATTTATCGTACACAAAACCGTCAACCAGGCCCTGATACGCTTCCATGTTCAGCTCTGCCCGATCCGCATGTCCTACCCTGACAGCTTTCCAGATCGTTACTTGATGATGAGCCTGGTATTTTTCCATGAGCCGCACTTGTAATTGACGCATATATTCCAAAGGCTCATCACCATGAATCTGAAGTATTTGCAGACCGGCTTCCACGGCGCACAGTAAGTCATCCGGGTCCTGATTGACGAAAACCCCAACCGGGATGATCTTTTTGTCCAAGGAAGCAATCAGCGTTTTCAATTCGCTGAGCGAGATCTGTCTTTTGCTCGGGGCTAGCACAAATCCGGCAAAATCAGGGTTCAGCTCATTGATAATCCCGACATCCTCCAGGGTACGAATCCCACAGATTTTAACTTTTGGCGTCTGCCCGGCATCAATATCTTTCACGTTTTCTTCCATCCCTACCATTTCAACTCCTAAATCATGCGTTATCTGTACGCAATTGTCAGTATGTCCCTATATCTTGTCAATCCTAAAATATTATTATCATCCGCCTAAGGCAAACGATGCCATGAACGACAAATATATTCGGTTTAGGGTCGATATGGCACCTGAAGAAGCTCTGCAAATTTTTGTTCAAGACTGCCTGCCTTCATGAAAGCCTCTCCGACCAGAACAGCATCAAATCCCCATGCTTGCACCGTCAGGATATCCTCGCCCGTATGAATCCCGCTTTCGGAGACCTTGATCAGATGATCCGGGATCATCGCACCGATTCTGCGGCTGTGGTTCAAATCCACCTCGAACGTTTCAAGGTTCCGGTTATTGATTCCGATAATACTGGCTCCTGCTGCCATGGCCCTTGCCGCTTCTGCTTCGTCATGAACTTCCACAAGACAATCCAGACCGATCTGTTCAGCTATCCTCAGGAATTCTTTCAGCTGGCGGTCATCTAATATTTTTACAATGAGCAGAATAGCATCCGCCCCCAAAACCTTTGCTTCGTAAATCTGATAAGGGTCAATCATAAAATCCTTTCGCAGCAGCGGAATCTTGACGGATTCTCTAATTCCCCTCAGATAATCCGGACTCCCGAGAAAGTAATCCTGTTCTGTTAAGACGGAGATTGCCGCAGCCCCCAGCTGTTCATACATGCTGGCTATTTGCAGATAATCGAAGTCCGGAACCAGGACTCCTTTGGATGGAGAAGCTTTCTTTACTTCCGCGATTATGGAAATCCCTGCTTTATCTTTGCTCAGGCGTCCCGCAGTCAGGGCTGAGGCAAAGACGCCTGCAGGCCGCTCCATGTTAACATCATGCTTAAGATTATCATGATTATTATTGATTTTCAGCTTTTTTCTTAGCTTTTCTATGAGCTCTTCGATTGGAACATTTTTCTTCTGTTCGGAAAGTCGTTTTATTTTGGCCTCTACAATTTTATCGAGGATCATTTTTATCCCCTTTCTTCAAACTTTCCACAGGTACAAGTCCCTTCTATGGCACTAAACTGAGACCTGTACTTAAACCCGGACTTGATAAAGCCGGTTTCTGCTGAATGCTAATGTTGTCTAGTCACAGCGATAAACTCGTTTAGAACTGGCAGCGCTTTCTTTTCCCGGACTGTGGCCCTGGCCATCTCGATTCCCTCCTGCAAACTTGCGGCTTTGCCTCCGACATAAATAGCCGCTCCGGCATTTAGGATGACGGTGTCTGCTTTGGGGCCCTGACCTCCTGCAAGAATATCCAAGGTGATCCGCGCGTTTTCCTGCGGCGTTCCGCCTACAAGATCCTGCGGCTTACAAAGGGAAAAACCATAATCTTCCGGATGGATGACAAACTCGGTTACCTTTCCGTCCTTGAGTTCTGCTGCGTAAGACGGTCCTGTCAGGGTGATTTCGTCGAGACCATCACTGCCGTGGACAATGAGTGCGTGTACAGCCTGATGTCTGTTCAGTACTTCTGCAGCCACGGGCACAAGGCTTTTGTCGTAAACGCCGATCAGCTGTCTTGGGGCTGCGGCCGGATTGGCTAATGGCCCGAGGATATTAAAGATGGTTTTGAAGCCAAGTGCTTTACGCACCGGCATCGCATATTTCATCGAAGTATGGAAATGCGGAGCGAACATAAAACCAAGGCCGACTTGGTCGATACATTGACCAACCGCCTCAGGCGGCAGCACAATCTCGACCCCTAACGCTTCGAGGACGTCGGCAGCCCCGCTCTTGCTGGTAATGCTCCGGTTGCCATGCTTGGCAATTTTTACACCACAGCCGGCAGCAACGAACATTGCTGTTGTCGAAATGTTAAACGTATGAGCGCCATCTCCGCCTGTTCCGCAGGTGTCCACCAGATTTTCTGATGCGCACGCCACTTTGAGGGCTTTTTCCCGCATCACCTTACTTGTCCCGTAAATCTCTTCAATGGTCTCTCCTTTCAGGCGGAGCGCCGTTAAAAAGGCTGCCATGGAGATTTCACTGGCTTCACCGCTCATAATCTCCGTCATGGAATCATAGGCCAGCTGAGCACTGAGATCCTCTCTATTGGAAAGTTTTTTTAAAGCTATCTCCATTCCCATCATTCATTCCTCCTTATTAACACGCGCAATATCGCCTAAAAACTGATCCAGACCGGACAGCCCTTCAGTCTCAAGCACCAGCTGGATCTTACTGCCGATGATCGCTATATCGGCAGTTCCAATTAAATGGGCGACATCTCCCGGGCCTTGAATCCCGAAACCTACGGCGATTGTTTTGCCGGTCTCTTTCTTTGCTTTTTGGATTCCGTCCAAAATCTCAGAGTCAAAAGTTGTTTTGCTGCCGGTTACCCCTTTGCGGGGAACGTAATAGATAAATCCGCTCCCGATATCTGCAATTTCCTGCAGTCGCTTCGGATCGGAATAAGGTGTCGCTATACTTACGGCAGCCAACCCCTGTTGGCGGGAATAATCGTAGTAGGCTCTGGCCTCATCAAGCGGAGCATCCGGTACGATGGTTCCCTGGACGCCGATCTCTTTGCACCGGTCAATAAATGCTTCGACGCCGTATTGGTACAGGATATTGTAGTAGGTCATGACCAGAAACGGGATCGGGTATTTGCGAGCCATTCTCTCGATAAACTTCAGGCAGTCGCTGACTTTAATCCCCTTTTCCAATACGGCCTGGTTTGATTTTGTAAATACCGGTCCGTCGGCAATCGGGTCAGAAAAAGGTATTTGCAGTTCAATCAGGTCGACCCCGTTGTTATAAAAGCATTCAATCGCTTTTTCATTGGCGGCAAAATCAGGATAGCCGATAATTTGGTGGGTCATCAGCAGTATTTTCTTCTCTCTTCTCATAGCTTCAATTTGTTTTTCAATCTGCATATGCCTTACCTCTTTCTGTGACAAATGTTTTCCAGCCCTGATCCTGCAATGCTTCCCCAATATTGAAGATATCTTTGTCTCCGCGGCCGGACATATTGACAACGATGACATCTTCCGGTTTGGTGTCAGCAATTTCCTTGAAAATTCCGGCGAAAGCATGCGTGGATTCAAGCGCCGGTATCAGCCCTTCCTTGCTGATGATCAGTTTAAAGGCCTCAATGACTTCGGCATCTGTGGCGGCTAAAACCCGGACCCTCTTGGTTTCCGCCAGATGAGCCAGGATTGGTGATACACCGACATAATCAAGTCCGGCGGAAATGCTCCAGGTATCCAGCATCTGTCCGTCATCATCTTGGAGAAACAGTGTCTTGTAGCCCTGAGAGACGCCGGTTTTGGCTTTGGCATAAGCGATCCGCGAAGCATGCTTTCCGGAGGCTTCACCCTTGCCGCCCGCCTCGACGGCAACGAGTTCTACGCCGGGCTCCTGCAGAAACTCCACAAAAGCACCCATCGCATTGGAACCGCCGCCCAGACAGGCATAGATCCGGTCCGGATTTTTGCCGCAGATATCGTTGATTTGTTTTTTCATCTCTTTACTGATTACGGACTGAAAGAAAGTGACCATCTCCGGGAATGGCCTTGGTCCGCACGCCGTACCAAGTGCATAATGCGTGTTGTCAAAATTTCCTGCCCAGTCGCGAAGTGCTTCGTTAATGGCATCCTTAAGCGTTGCCGTACCGGTGGTAACGGGAACAACTTCAGCTCCGAGCTGTTTCATCCAGAAGACGTTGGCATATTGCCGTTCAGCATCTTCAGCTCCCATATAGATCGTCGCCTGAAATCCCATTTTCGCTGCCATGATCGCCGTTGCGACACCGTGCTGGCCTGCGCCGGTCTCAGCGATGACTCTGGTCTTGCCCAGTTTTTTCATGAGCAGGCCCTGCCCGAGCACATTATTGATTTTATGGGCGCCGGAATGATTCAAATCCTCCCGCTTGATAAAGATTTTGGCTTTACCAAAATACGCACTAAGCCCTGCCGCATACGTCAGCGGTGTCGGCCTGCCCGAAAAGTCCATCAGGAGGTTATAGTATTGCTTATAGAAGTCCTCGTCCCGCAATATTTCCTGAAAAGCCTGGTTCAGTTCATCGACAGCCGGTATCAGGATTTCCGGGACATATCTCCCGCCATAGGCGCCAAAATAGCCATTTTGACCTAGATAATTAATCATTTCGTTCTTCATACCTGCACCTCACTTTGAAAATGATTATAGATTCGGATCAGATCTTCGCCAGCCCCCTGGATACTATAGACAGGATGCTGGTTGAAAATCCCCGTTAAGAGCTGCTTCGGGCAGTACCCCCAAGAATGTTCGTCACCATCATGGATGTAGTAATCATTAATCAGCGCGAGTACAGGCTTTAAATCATAATTTTCTTTGCCAGCATAGGGCAAAAGACATTCCAGCGGACAGTTGCCGGCTCCCCTGCCCATCCCGTTGACACTCGCATCAAGGAAGTTAGCACCGCTTTCAATTGCCGTAATGGTGTTGGAGAAGGCCAGCTGCATGTTGTTGTGCACGTGAATTCCCACCTTTATACCGTTTAATTCTTCCTTGTACAGTGATACCAGCTTTTTGACATCCTCCGGATAAAGCGCCCCGTAACTGTCTACCACATAGACTGCCACTGCAGGGATTTGCGCTTTGATTTTTCTTAAGCCGCAAACGATTTCCGGGATTCTTTCTCTGGAAATTGCCATGATATTCAGGGTTGTCTCATAGCCTTTATTTTGCAGAAAGCGGACATCTTCGACGGCCTCTTCGATCTGGTCCAAATAGCAGGCAACCCGGCCCATGGTAAACGGTGACACATTGGCGTCTTCAACCGTTTGCCGGTCAAATCTGCCGACATCCACCATAAAAGCCAGTTTGGGGAGCCCCGGAATTCCTTGGATGATGCCACGTATCTCACTGTCATCACAGAATTTCAGTTTACCGTAGGCTGTCCGTTCATAATACGCGGGATCGGCTTTATACCCCAGCTCGAGATAATCAACCTTTGCTTCGGAAATCTTTTGCACATGATCTTTGATATACTTTTCCGGGAACCGGAAGTTGTTGGTCAATCCTCCGTCTCTGAGCGTGCAGTCCAGAATAGTCAGCTTACGCACAGCAGGCACCTCCTAATTTGTTCAAAACATTGGTGATGATCCGGAATCCCTTATCCTCATCCATCGACATGATGGATTCAGGGTGAAATTGGACCGCCAGAATGGTTTTGTCTTTGCTTTCAACCGCCATCACGACACCGTCTTCGCTCCAGGCCGTAACCTCAAGTTCCGACGGTACTTCTTCGGCAAACAGCGAATGATATCTGCCTACGCTTAGATTAGCCAAATTTTGAAAGATTACTGATCCCGGAGCTATTTTTAACACCGATTGTTTGCCATGCACTGGTACATCCAATACACCGAGCTTTCCGTTAAAGTATTCGACAATACCCTGCAGCCCCAGACAGACCCCAAAGAGAGGAATCCCTTTATCCAGACAGAGCCCGATTGTTTCTCTGAGTTTAAAATCAGACGGTTTGCCCGGGCCCGGGGATAGCACGACCAAATCATACCGTTCTTTTTTTAAGGCTTCTCTGGCCAGATGGTGCCGCATCGTGACCACCTGACAGCCGGCTTTACGGAAATAACCGGCCAGTGTATGCACGAAGGAGTCCTCATGATCGACCAGCAGTACCTGCAAAGGTACCTGTAAAAGATCAGCGGCGTTTTCTTGCCGCGGTGAGGAGCCGGCGGGCAGATCGCTTGTATTTTCAGTCACACCGGCTTTCGCATCGCCCAATACTTTGAGAAGGGCTTCAGCCTTGACGATCGTTTCTTTTTCTTCCTCTTCGGGAATGGAATCATACAGCAGCGTCGCGCCGACTCTGACCCCGGCGATCCCGTCTTTTAAGCGGATGGTTCTGAGTGTGAGTCCTGTATTCATCCGTCCGTCAAAACCAAGGATTCCGACTGCCCCGCCGTACCACATCCGGTTGGACTCCTCATGGTCTTCAATCCATTGGACGGCGGCTTTTTTGGGAGCCCCGGTCACTGTTACCGCCCACATATGGGTCATAAAAGCATCCAGGGCGTCATACCCATCGGCCAGAATCCCCTCAACATGGTCCACGGTATGAATAAGGTGCGAATACATTTCGATCTGGCGCCGTCCCAGTACCTTAACCGTACCCGGTTCACAGATCCTGGATTTGTCGTTGCGGTCGACGTCCGTGCACATCGTAAGTTCGGACTCATCTTTATGGGAGTTCAGCAGCTGGCGGATTCTTTCGGCATCTTCCAGCGCATTGCATCCTCTTTGAATTGTTCCGGAGATCGGACAGGTCTCGATTCTTCTGCCTTCGACTCTGACAAACATTTCCGGCGAGGAACCAATCAGGTGCTCATTGCCAAGATGAATCAGGAACCCATAAGGGCTCGGATTAATCTTTGTCAAGTTTTCAAATATTTCTGAAGGCCTGATCTCACAGCTCCGGTAAAAAGTATGAGACGGAACGACCTCGAAAAAATCACCGCGTTTAAAGTACGCTTTAGCAATCCGAACTTTTTCCGCATATCGTCCTTCGGTATCGTTAGATATTTCCTGCGCCGGAATAGTCCGTCCGTCATTTTTTATTCTCCCGGCGGCTGACAGCATCGTTTTCGCCTGACCCAGACTGGAAAGCCCATTGAATTCAAAGTCATACCGAATGCGGAAGCAGTCATCCTTCTGGTGGTCAATGACAAAGATTTCATCGGGGATAAATAAGACCATATCGGCCTGCGCTTCATCCCGCGGTCTTTTCAGATGGATGCTTTCAAACTGAAAGATCAGATCATAGCCGAAGCTTCCATAGAGACCCAGAAACGTATCCATATCTGAATGAAACGCTTCCAGAAGGCTGCGGACTACAGAAAAAACGGATTTTTGCCTGCTTCTTTGCTCTTCGGGAAAAATTTCCTGACTTGGAGCAACCCTGCCCGTTATTTTGTGCTGCTCGCGGACCAGTGTTTCCAGGTATGCCTCCTTCAGCAGAACGTTATCAATAAATTCCAGCAGGATCAGCCCTTTTTGATCCAACGCCGTTATTTCAATATTCCGGCCAAATGTCCGAATCTCGATCGGAGGATTAATAAATCCGATGTCCCAG
>JAMPIU010000170.1 GCA_023667845.1 Dehalobacter sp.
AAATGAAAACCGTCGCCGAACCCTATATCCGCCGGCGCGCCATTCGCCACCTGGAAAAAGGGCGCGTGGTCATCTTCGGCGGGGGAACCGGCAACCCGTACTTCTCCACCGATACCGCCGCCGCGCTGCGCGCAATGGAGATGGAAGCCGACGTGCTCATCAAGGCCACCAAGGTGGACGGCATCTACGATTGCGATCCGAAGCAGAATGCGAAAGCGGAAAAGTTTGACGAGCTCTCCTACATCGATTTCATCAACCTGCGCCTGGGAGTGATGGACACCACCGCGGTGACGATGTGCATGGAGCACAAGCTGCTGATCCACGTATTGAACCTGTGGGATGAAAGCGCGCTGAAGAAAGCCCTCTTTGGCGAAAAAGTGGGGACGATCATTCATTAGGGAATTGAAACAATGAGATCAGACCTGACCTGCAAAGGTCGGGTCTTTTAATTGGCAACACAATATATACTACTTCAATAGTTTATACTACAACAATAGTTTATACTATTAACATGAATCTATCGACTGATTTCTTCTCACCACATATAAAGGAAAATATTGTTTGGGTTCATGGGAAAGAAAAAAGATCGTACCCAAAATCTCCTCTACGTTACCCAGGTGGAAAAGCTCGTGCAGTAAGTATTATCCTTTCGTTGATTCCCGCAGATACGGAAATTTTAGTATCGCCATTTTTTGGTGGTGGTTCTATTGAGATTGCGAGTGCATTTTTTGGAGTTAAAGTTTTAGGGTTCGATATATTCGATCCACTTGTAGCTTTTTGGCAAGAATTATTAAGTAACCCAACCCAACTTGCAGACGAAGCTCTGAAATATTATCCACTTGATAAATCTAGATTTTATGCACTTCAAAAAGCTTTCCCAACAACAAAACTTGAAATTGCAGCTCAATTCTTTGTACTGAATAGAGCATCTTTTTCTGGTGCAACACTTAGTGGGGGTATGTCACCTGGGCATCCAAGATTTACTCAATCTTCTATTAACTATCTACGGAATTTTTATTTACCAAACCTTACCGTTCAAAAGCAAGACTTTAAACTTACCTTGATGTATGAAGATGGGAATTTCTTTTACTTAGACCCTCCTTATTTAATTGAATCTAGTCTTTACGGTAGAAAAGGTAGCACACATAAAGGGTTTGATCATCACAACCTATGGCAAATGTTAAAAAAACGTTCGAAATGGATATTATCCTATAACAATTGCGAAGAAATTCGTGAGTTATACAAAGGTTTTCGAATTTTATACCCAGAATGGAAATATGGAATGTCTTCTAATAAGGCATCAAAAGAGGTTATCATCTTAAGCAACGATATTCCAGAGATCATTGGAGGATGTAGTGCCTAATCAAGCAAGAAACGGATACTCATTTGAATACTCGATCATTCATTCCCTGCCAATTCAGATTAACGATTGGATAAAAAGTCATCAAGAGGGGTCATGCCATTATCATATTGTTGAAGATGCGGCTTTTGAAAATGTAAAAAGAAACTTTGAATCCACAGATCCTGTTTTGAGAGAATCAATGTTATTAGCGGCTAGAGCTGGAATAAGAAAAATCCTTGATATGGAACCCAGGTTGACACATACCACACCAGACGACCCAATTGAAATATATGCAAAACCCTCATCATCTGGCATCGCGGGTGATGTTAGAGATGTTGTTATGATAAGACAAATCGCAAATTCAAAACGAAGAGTAGTACAAAACGTTTCACCAAACCATACAAATCATTGGGAAATTGGGATTTCAGCCAAATGGAATAACGATGTGATAAAAAATTCAAGATTGGCGGAACACCTTGATTTTTGCCAATCCTGGTTTGGGTTTTCTTGTAGTGACCGCTATTGGGAAGAAATTAAAATCCCTATGGATTATATTAATAAATATTTAGGGACTCCTTGGAATAAGTTACCAAGCAAGGTTGAGCTTGTATATCTACCCATGATTACTGCGTTTATAAATGAAATGAATTTTCAAAGCATAAAGAATCCAAATCTTTCTGAATTGCTAGTGAATTATCTTATTGGTAAATATGATTTTTATAAATTAATTGCACAGAAAATTCAACGTGTAACTGACCTACAGGCATTTAATTTAAGAGGTAATCTAAACCAAGATTGTGATGGTATATTGCCAATTATTAGGATACCTTCACAATCCAATCAGAAACCAACACGTATAGTTTCGATAGGAAAATATCATAATCGGCCAAGTTGGGTAGAGATTATTTTGGATAATGGATGGCAATTCACTCTACGCTTACACAATGCTGAAACAAATATTATTCCGAGTTTAAAGTTTGATATAAGATTCGCTGGTAACCCTGTAAATACTTGGTCAGAGCAATGGTAATTATTCTAGAATAACCCATTAAAACAATTCTCTTGCCTTTCCCTCTTCTCTCCGCTATAATACCTCCATCAGGCCATGACGGAGGAAAGTACGCCGGGGAAACCCGACAGGGACGCGGGTGCACGGATTGAGACGCCCGCCCGGCAGGATCCGGACGAAGTTCCCTCCCGAGCCGCTCAGGCGAATGCTTCTTGCTACTAACTTGAGCCGCCGCGCCCGGCGTTATCGGGGCAGCCGATCGTCAGCAGACTGTCGGACCAAGCGGGTCACGATCGTGACCAACCAGGGTGGTACCGCGGGCATTTTCCCCGTCCCTT
>JAMPIU010000171.1 GCA_023667845.1 Dehalobacter sp.
TCTCAGTCGATCTTTTCTGATGCCTTTTCTTTCCATTGCCGTCAGGTAGCGTTTTGCGGTCTTGATGGTCGGAAGGCTCAGTACCATGGTGAAGAGAGTTAAATGGGCATTCTCCAGAATGGCCATGGTGCAGCCGGCAAGTTGACCGCCGCAGTCGATTACCACATAGTCGAAAATTCCCTTGAGAAATTGCAGCAGGCGGTGCACCTGCTCGGGGGTGATGTCGATTGCCTCGTCCACTTCGGTCGGTTCCGTCAGTACATAGGGTCCTGACGAATGACGCGTCATAACGCCCATGAGAAAATTGGCGTCGAGCCGTGCGATGTTATTGGTGACGCTGCTCAAGGTGTAAGATGGATTTACATCCAGAAAAGTGGAAATGTCACCGGTCAGCAGGTTCAGGTCGACCAGCGCCACCTTAGTGTTTTCCGTCGCAAGCCCGGCAGCCAGGTTCACCGCTACTGTTGTTACTCCCGCACCACCGGTCGGATAATAGACAGCAATGATTTTTCCCGACTTTGTTTCTGTCGCCGGTTTTGTGAACCAGAACCTGCCCACTTTGGTCAGTGCCTGGATCAGCTCTTCCTGAGCGATGGGGCGCAACAGGTATTCGACGGCACCGGCCCGCATCAGCTTCAGAATCCACTCCGTGCTTTTCTCAAACGAGCTGACGATTATTGACAGTTTTGGATGGTTCGTGAGTAGATACTGAACCTCTTCAATGCCACGATTCAGGTCGTTTACTTCCAGGATGACGATATTGGCGGAAGCTTTTTTGATTATTTTCAGTCCTTCACCAAAGTCGTCGACCGAGCCTTCTATTTTGATAGTGTCGGCAAACGGCTGCACGATGGACGCAATCACGTCTCGTGAGGATTTGTCGCTATCGATGATGACCATGGAAATGTGTGGAGGCATGGTTAGATTCTCTCCAAAAAAATGATATATTGTAAAATATTTGATTCAAATAGTTAGATAGGATAATTGAATTTTCGGATTATTATTTGTGTTACTTAACAAGGTTCCATTTGAGCCCAATAAATCTTTCTTTTTGTGCGCAGTCCATACAGGAATAACGATCAATTACTAATACATTGTTTTGTCCAAAGGGGCAAGATGGCGCTTTATAGTTATTCCCCTTGCATGCATTACCGCCACCTGAGCCACAAGCTTGTATTATTCTAATTAAAGCAAATCTGTCTACATGGAAGGGAGTTGGTTGAACTCTTGGAGGGCAATCGTTTATTAGTGGAATAATAACCCACCATGCCTTTACGTTTCCATTATTATCAAATTCTTTATTGCTGATGTCATAATGTGGATCGTACATTGCAGATTCTAGTGCTTTTAGTGTTGATGTCTGTCCTCCAGTTGTATAAACGGGCCCATTGCAAACATCTTCATTAGGAAAAATTCGACCGCAAGTTAAATCATCAAGATAACTGTTAGGTGTATTTTGTTTTGAAAGACTTGTCCAGGCAAAAGCATTGGCATAAGGCGTTCCGGCACCTTTATCCAATATCCGTGGGGCAATCGCACAAATTTTAGGATAAGTGCAATTGCTAATACATTCTAGTCCTAGACCTGACCCTGCGGAGTTATATGTAGAACACATAAGGATATAATTTGTAGCACCTGGAACTGCTGCAGCTATAGCACTTGCTTCAGTTGACATATCGTTCATTTTGAAAATCTTACCGAAAAAGGTTGGCAAGGGATTATCGCCAATGCTTACATCTGATACAGAACCGCTTTTTATTCGTCTAGAAACTACCTTGACTGCATTAATAGAGTTAACACCATTTGGTAACGTGAATCCACCGGTTTTACTCCAATGACCAACAACAATGTCTCCATTCTCGTCATTTGCGTTGTTAAGGTTATTTGGCGGGGTGGTGTGGTTAGATGATTGAACCAAGAAAACGCTTTTTTTGGCTGCTATATTTGATGCAGCAAATCTCCATGCCTCTTTGCGAGCTGCAGATAGGTTATTGAAAGCAGCTATGTTTGTAGTAGCAGGTCTTTTAGGCAGTCTTGATACCCCAGCCAAAGATGCTGAATCAGCTGCATTCTGCAATTGAGTCGATGCCACATACTTATAACCGATATCAATAGCCAGTGCTGTGAAACCAACCAGCACAAAAAGAAGTATGGCCAAGTAGACAACGGCAATTCCTCGATTGCCTACAGGACTCACATATTTTTCGAGCAGTTTTGGAGTTTTCATTTACTACTCCTTTTCAGGGGAATTGCCCAGCCAGGAAAGTGTGATTTCTTGTCTATCTTTATGCAGTTTAGGTGTTGCAGCGCGATGAAAATCTCTGCAATTGTTTTTAAACCAAGACATCCGCAGATGGGTGCCCGAATTTGATATTCTTCATTTCTGCTACGGAATTGGAACCCACCTCAGTTCCTTTTCCTCTTCAGGAGTAGGATGATTATCAGTGGGCAATTCTGTCTTGACCCCCGCTTCTGTCGGTCTCATCAGTTTTGGCGTAATGAAGAAAACCAGCTCCTTTTCCTTAATGTCCTTCTGAGTTGAGCGGAAAAGTGCCCCCAGGATCGGGATGTCACCGAGTAGCGGAATCTTGGACATGGTATTGATTGCTTCCTCTGAAAGGAGTCCGGCAATGATTAGGCTCTCGCCG
>JAMPIU010000172.1 GCA_023667845.1 Dehalobacter sp.
AGTTATCTCTTTTATCAATAACTTTCACCGAAACCATCCCGCTTTCCTTATGGATGGCAAACTTTAACTCTGTTTTATATGCAGCTATGGTGTTATTAATTTGTTCTACCGCTTCTTCCAACTTCTGTTCGGAGTCATCGTTTGTTAACTGTTGAGCCTTAATCAGCATATTTGCTTTTTTATCCGATACTGCTTCTCTTTCTTCAGAAAGAGGTCTAACCTGCACATCCTGCTGAATAGGCATGATACTTCTATCAACACTCAAGACACTCACCTTTATCACCTCACGTTATTTTCTATTATCTATAAAATAACCATCCGTTTGGACAACCGGGCCGCGATAAGCTTTATAAGTACCTTTTCTTTGGTTTAGTGATTTAATCTCTTTCTTTAAATTTTGGAACTCGCCACTTACCGCCTGGAGGTTTTGATCTTCCAGTTTACGTATTTTAACTGCAAGTAGTTTCGCTCTATCCCCTAATATGCGGATCCCTTCCAGGTTCTCCTCAAATAATTTTTTCGATTCTTCCCCCCCTGCACTTTCCGTATAATTTGATATTTGCTTCTCCAATGGCAGAAGCTCTGCATTAATTTCATTGATGGTGTCGATATGTTGCTGTTTCCTGTCAATAATCGCTAATAGATCATCTATTTTTTCAGGAACCAGGAATTTTGTCTGTTCTAAAGTAGTTTTATAAATTTCTTCCATCAGCTTTATCTTCTGCTTTTTAAGGTCATATATTTTCTTAAGCAATTGTCTGGTTATCCTCCCTGTTTATTTACTGACCGCACGCTATCAGCGGTTTTGCGATCTTTACCGCTTCCCGCCAGGTATCACGCAGGTCTACCACTAACCCCAGCGCCTCGTCCAGGATATACTTGTCCTTTTTCATATTTGCTTCAAATAAACGCCGGTTGATATATTCGTACAGCGACGAAAGATTACCCGATATTTCATATTCCATATTCAACGTTTCACTCAGATAAGTAATAATTTCCTGCGCTTTGATAATCGAATTATGGACATCCTGGATTTTTTTCTCTTCTATAAACTTGATTCCCTGTTTGATGGATTTAACCGCGCCGTCGTAAAGGAGCAAGGTCAGTTCACCTTTGTCCGCGCTGATAATGGAATTTTGTTTGTACTGTTGATAAGGATTAATATTATACACTTGTGCAACCCCCGCAGATTTTTTCTTATGCCAGTCCACTTAACTGGGACAGCCAGGCACTCTGGCTGTTCATACTCTGAATAGCCTTTTCCATTGCTGTGAACTGCCGCCAGTAACGGTTTTCAATATCATTGAGACGATCTTCCAGCTTGTATATATCGCTGTCAATTTTAGATAACTGTTTGCCTATCGTACTGTTGTCGTAAGAACTATATGATGTACTGCTGCCGGCTTTGGATGAGAGCTGTGTAATTCCGTTATTCACTTCATTATAAATCCTGACAGCAATACCGTCTTCTTCATCAATATCAGATGCCTTCGTAAAAAGGTCCATTACTTCATCCGGATCATTCTGGAGCGCTTCTTTGAGCTTGGCCTCATTAATATAAAGCTTCCCTTTTTCCTGGTATGAGCCTGTCGTGATGCCTATGCTGGAGAGTGTTTTAAAAGTGGTTAATCCTGCCACGGAAGAACCTAATTCAGAGCGAATTTTTGTCAGTATTCCTGATATCATTGAATCGTTCCGCAACATGCCACTTTTGGCTTTACTCTCCCATAACTTAATCTCGTCTTCGGACATTTCTTCCTTCTCATCGTCTGTAAGCGGAAGAAAGTCTCTGTAGCGGGTCTCAGAAAGCTTGCTGTTAATTTCTTCTATAAGATCGTTGTATGAAGATACAAAATCCGAAATCAAATTAAATGATGAATCCGTATCGTTGGTTATAGATACCATGCTGGTGGCGCCACCACCCTGCCTCAGGTTCATGGTAATACCGTTGACTGTAACCTTGTTCGTCGAGCTGGTCAGGTTTAATGTATCACCAAAATCAAATACCGCGTCCTGACCGGCATATACAGTCCCGTCATTATTCAGCAACAGATTTAAAGTATTGGCGCCGGTTCCGCCCGCATCCGAAAGAAAACCGCTCGCATCGCTGGCAACCCTGATTTGCGCCGTGCTGCCGGTGGTGGTGGAAGATAGAAAGAACCTGTTCAAATTAGAGTCATAGCTTGCTTTTATGCCGATGCCGGCTTCATTTATTGCCGACACAACGCTGTTAATATTATCAGTTGCTGTGTCGAAGGTAAAATCATGGCTCCCGCCGCTCCCTTCCAGCGTGAAAGAAACGCTGCCGGACAAGCCAAATTGTTCTGCCAGGGTTTTTGTTGTCCCGTCCTCATTCAATTCTTCAGCCAGCGCGGCCTGGCTGCCCTTTGAAACCCCCTGGGCCAGTTGGTGAACAGTCACCGCATAACTCCCCTGCACAGCATTGGCGTTTGCGCTAACGGTGAGAGCGCTTTCGTTGGAGGAAACTGCAGACTTGGCCATATATGATGACTGGAACCTCATTTTAGATACAGTATCCCTGAAGGTCCGCATCAGGTTGTTGATGGTACGGTATTCATCCTTCTGCCACTCCAGGGTCTGCTTTTTCTGCTTTAACCTGTCAAGCGGCATCCTCT
>JAMPIU010000173.1 GCA_023667845.1 Dehalobacter sp.
GCGGTACTTGGCGGCGGCAACGTGGCCATGGACGCAGCCAGAACAGCGCTTCGTCTCGGCGCCAAAGACGTTTACATCGTTTATCGCCGTTCCATGACCGAACTGCCGGCGCGTGTTGAGGAAGTGCATCACGCTGAGGAAGAAGGCATTCAGTTTAAGATATTGACCAATCCGATTGCGATCAATGGTGACGAAAACGGTAATGTCAAGAGCATGACCTGTCTGAAATATGAGCTGGGTGAGCCGGATGCATCCGGACGCCGCCGTCCGGTAGCGATTGAAGGTTCCGAGTTTGAGCTGCCGGTGCAGACCGTCGTAGTCTCGATCGGCCAGGGACCGAATCCGCTCGTGACCACCACGACAGCAGGTTTGGAACTGAACAAGTGGGGGAACATCGTTGCCGATGAGACGACCATGGCGACCTCGATTCCGGGTGTGTATGCCGGCGGAGACATCGTGACCGGCGCAGCCACTGTCATTCTCGCAATGGGGGCTGGAAAAACGGCTGCAGCTTCGATCGACGCGTATTTAATGACAACTAGTTGACTGTAACACAACTTAGCCCTAAATAAAAGACGTCAATGTTAATGTGCACCCCAAATGTTGGACAAAAAATCAACATTTGGAGGTGCACTTTTCTATGGCAAAATATTCTTATAAACAACGTCTGGAAGCAGTAATGAAAGTAACCGAAAAACACATGTCATGTAAAGCTGTTGGGAGATTACTCGGATGCGGAGATACACATGTACGACGCTGGGTAAAACGGTATGAAAACTTTGGAGTTGAGGGGTTAATACGAAAACCCAGAATTTCACCTATGACCATGAGAACGATGAATATATTGCTTAGCACCATCCGAAAAATTGTAAAAAAATTTTAAAACTATCACGCAAAGTACTTGTATACTCATGTGATTTGTGATATATTGTACATGTCGGACGGTGGTATGACCACCTGATAAGTTACAATAGGATGAACGAGAATTTTATTTAATTTGGTGTCCAAAAAATTATTATAGAAAATGACCGGTACGTGTTCAGCCGGTCATTTTTCATTAATGTTTGACTTATGCCTGATTAGAGAGTATATTTTTTATAGGCTTCGAAAGACTTTTGAAACATTAGAGTCTTTTTTCAGTGAAACGAAGGCGGCTGCCAACGGCTTGGCATCAGCCAAATTTTCTAAATGAAAGCAGGTGAGAAAACTGGACGGTGACGGTTCCTACGGAGGAATAGAAATCTGCAATAGTATAAAGCAGGAAAAAGTCTTAGTTTTCTTACGATTTTTTGAAGATTGAAAATAGTTCTGTCATCAAGCAGATAGCTTTTTTCATTCGGATTCTGAGACTTTCTTCCTGCGGAAAACGGGGGGGAAGCTGTGCTCAGAATCTATAAAAATGATGGAATTAATTACCAGGAACATGACCTGAACAGCCTGACGCGAAATGCCTGGGTCAACCTTGTTAATCCTGCGCCAGATGAACTTGTTCTGATTGCGGAAAAAACCAATTGCCCGCTTGATTTTCTTAAAGCGGCGCTTGATGAAGAAGAACGTCCGCGTATTGAAATTGAGGATGATTCTGCGCTTATTCTTATTAATATACCGGTCATGTTAAGTGAGACGAGCTATGATACGTTGCCTTTGGGTATCGTTATAACGCCCGAAAACATTATCACGGTATGTCTCGAAAATAACCCCGTTGTTCTCGAATTTAATGAGTATAACCGGCGGTCTTTCAATACGGCCAAGCGAACAAGGTTTTTGTTTCAGATCCTCTATAAGTCCGCGACGTATTATTTAAGATATCTACGCCAAATCAGCAGGTTAAGTGAACAAATTGAAGTGGATCTGCGCAGAACCATGAAAAACAAACAACTATTCGAACTGATGGATCTCCAGCAGGGTTTAACGTACTTTACTTCTTCTCTTCGTTCCAATGGCATTGTTATGGATCGGCTGCTGCGTATCCGCTCGAATAATCAGTGCCGGCATCTCATTCAGATTCATGAAGAAGATGAAGATTTGCTGGAAGATGTCATCATTGAAAATAATCAGGCTGTTCAGATGGTTGAGATGTACAGCAGGATCCTTACAAATCTGACAGATACGTTTGCATCCATTATTTCGAACAACTTGAATATGGTCATGAAATTTTTAACGTCGATGACGATTATTTTAGCGATTCCGACGATGATCGCAAGTTTCTGGGGGATGAATGTCAATGTCCCTTTCCGCGATTCGAATCCATATGGGTTTGGCTTCGTCGTGGCGATTGCTGCGCTGGTTACGGGAACTGCAGTATATATCCTGATTCGAAGGAAGATATTATAAGAAAAGATATTCAGTCTAAGATGGCGCTTCATTTGAGGCGCTTTTCCTATTACTTTATATACTCAAAATCAACGCCATGTAGTCTATCCGCGCCCAAGCGGAGCACGATGCGGAGTGCGGCTTTTTGACGGCCACGGATGGCCTAATGTCGCGGTGCCATGGATGGCAAGGAGCGACGCGCCAAGGAGGGCGCAATAGCCGAAGAGCGGTTAGGGTACATGGCGTAAACCCAAAATGATAAGAAAATACCGCTAATAGTTTTGTGAGCTATTAGCAGTATACGAATACA
>JAMPIU010000174.1 GCA_023667845.1 Dehalobacter sp.
ATGAACGATGAGGAAACGCTGTATAAACTACTTCCTTCCATTTACCGCATCCGGGATAAGGAAAGTGGAGAGCCGTTCAGGGCACTTCTCCAGGTCATCGAGAATGAGATGGTGCTCTTAAAAAAGGATATTGACGGTCTCTACAATAATATGTTCATTGAAACCTGTAACGAGTGGGCAGTCCCTTACATCGGCGACCTTCTGGGAGTACGGGGCATTCATCCAGCGATCCCCGGCGTTTTCAGCCTCAGGCCTTTCATCGCCAACACGCTCCGCTATCGAAGGCGTAAAGGCACTGTTGCTGTGATAGAGCAAGTCGCCAGGGACATTACGGGCTGGCCATCGAGAGCAATCGAGTACTTCCACCTGCTTTCTATTACCCAAAATATGAACCATATCCTGCCCGATAGTACCACCATCGATTTTCGGGACACGGACGGCCTGGAACTCATTGACAGCTCCTTTGAAAAAGCAGCCCATACAGCCGATATTCGTCGAATCTCGGGAGATAAAAGCCGATATAATATCCCTAACATCGGGATTTTCCTGTGGCGCCTGCAAAGTTATCGGCTTGATAAAGTGACAGCCAGTGTTGAAACAGGCAGTAGCGATCCCGTATGTTATTTATTCAATCCACTAGGGCTTGAGGCACCGCTGTTCAACAACCGTGAGGAAGAGGATGATAATATCTCTCATATTGCCGGGGAGGCTGACACTCCTGGCAAACTTCGAAGGCTGCCTTTACAACAGGAACTAAAAGCACGTCGATGCGATATCCATCATAATAAGGATTTTGTCTGCACGTACTTTGGTAAACAAACTGACACCGATGACGTTAACAGTGTATTTGAAGTTTATCTGGATGATGAGCTGGTCAAGCCCGAAGAGATGGTGATCTGCAATCTGATTGATTCTAATAAAAGCCGGTGGGCAGGTCTACCAAAGGACATAAATTTTCTATGTAAAAATGAGGACGGAACCGCGGTTGAGATCAATAGAACAATAAAAGTAGCAGTAGATCCTGTCCGTGGAAGGGTAGCAGTGCCAGGCAGCGTTAAGCCCGGAACGGTTAAAGTAAGTTATGCTTATGGATTTAGCGGCGACCTTGGTGGCGGCCCCTATGACCGTTCTGAGTATGTCGATAACGCCTGGAGGGACCCGAGCGTGCAACATTTTGGGGTCACCTTAGAAAAAAATAAGCCAGACGAGGCAGGAGAAGTAACCTTTTTTGATAGTGTATCCAGAGCAGTAGATGCCTGGAGCAATAACTTAGCTGGCTCAAAAGGGGTAATATCCATTCTGGATAACGCTACATATACGGAAAATGGAGACAAACTGGAAATAGACTTAAAAGGCCGCGAACTGCTAATGATCGCAGCAGGATGGCCAGAAGAAGATGATCCCGACAAACCGGGCACTAAGATCCACAAACCTGAGAAGTTCAATACCTCTGGAAGAAGGCCTTATCTAAAGTTCGGAATATCAGTAAAGGATACCGGGGACGAGAATGCAAATCCGGGCAAGTTATACTTGAATGGGTTATTATTGCAGGGACCCATCGAGGTAGAAACCCCAGGCAGCATTTCTATGCTAGATATTACCCACTGCACAATCGTACCCTGGAAAAATGGAAGTCTGAAAAGCAGTATCATCGTTGATAACCAAATAGTCAACAGTCCAGAAGAAAGCAAGATCAAATCCAGATTGGCAATACACCTGAGCAGAAGCATTTGCGGCACTATAGTTTGCCCCAGTTCAGTCAACTGGTCAGAACAGACTTCTATCGTCAGCGAGCTGTCTATGACCGACTGTATAATCGACAGCTCTAAGGATACAGGAGCGGTTGCTATAGATGCATATAATACTCTGGTCAGTGCAAATGAATGCACTATTTTCGGGACGACACAGGCTGGGGTTATCATTGCAAACAATTGTATATTTAGTGGCCTGGTTACTGCAAAGCGGAGGCAAAAGGGATGTATACGCTATAGCTATGTCCCTTCCAGCTCGACTACTCCAAAGCGCTTCCGGTGCCAGCCTGACCTTGCTATCTCAAAACGATTAAAAGAGCTGAACAGTGCATCAGGACCGGCACAAATAAGCAGCCTTCCAGTGAAAGAAGGGAAAAGGATCATGGACATCGTGGTGCCCGTCTTTACTTCGTCAATATTTGGTGAGCCGGGCTACGGCCAGTTGAGCCGTGCATGTCCCGATGAGATATTTAAAGGAGTAGAATCCGGCGTAGAGATGGGAGCGTTTAATTTTTTAAAGCAAGCCCATAGATTAGCAAACCTCAGAGCCATGCTGGATGAGTATATGAGGTTTGGACTGGAAGCAGGAATATTTTTTGTTGATTGATAATAAGCTGCACTTAGTGTTTGAGTTTCTCAACCTGTTAATTCAAAATTTTCATAATGGAGTTCTTATAATAAAAGATTTTTATTCATTTTCTTTCTTAAAAATATCAATGTAAAAATAAGAAATTATTCTCTTAAACCCCGGATTAAGACTAATTATTTTTAATTGTAAATAAATTATATTTTATCTCTATTTTTGCGGAAAGATACTTGCAACAGATTTAACTCATTAAAATAAGGTTCAATAGCCTTTTTAA
>JAMPIU010000175.1 GCA_023667845.1 Dehalobacter sp.
GTGAATTCTTTAGATAAAGAAAAAATAATTGAATTACTAGATCCCATACATAATGATTTGGGAGAATGCAGCATTTACTTTAGGACTGCCGCTAATAAATTCAAGATTATCGATGACTCGTTGCAGAAAACAATTTTCGTTCGTTATGGCGAAGGGGAAAAATTCATCAATTTATTAAAAGTAATGGGGCCTGATCGCTGGTTATTGAGGAAACTTCAGAGATATACAGTCAATGTCTATAACTACGACTTTGATGAATTAAAGCGGCGAGGTGCAATTGAGGAAGTGCATCCTCAGATCTTTGCACTGTCATCTAAGCTAGATTATTCAAAAGATACCGGCTTGCTAGTTGACGAGACCATTTACGACCCGGAGCAATTTATTATTTAGAAAGGAGATGTTGAAGGTGCACAATTGGTGTTTGGAGGTGTGGGGTGACTATGCCTGCTTTACCCGGCCAGAGATGAAAGTCGAACGGGTAAGCTATGATGTTATCACCCCATCGGCGGCCAGGGCTATCTTTGAGGCAATTCTATGGAAGCCCGCTATACGGTGGAATATAACTAAAATTGAAGTACTTAATCCAATCAAATGGATTTCCGTCCGCAGAAACGAGGTTGGCAAGGTGGTAGCCGCACCAACTGCCAAACAAATGGCGGGTGTGCTTGGAGCGCCAATGGGCATTTTTATTGAAGATGAGCGCCAGCAGCGTGCCGGACTTTTTTTGCGAGATGTCAGATATCGAATTCATGGGTATTTTGATTTTATCAGACCAGAGCAGAGAAGAAAAAACCGTCCAATCAATTCTGAGGTTTGGGCGGACGAGCAGGAGAGTACTGAAAGCTCCAGGTTTGATGAAACCGAAGCGAAATATGCGGCGATGTTTGAGCGGCGGGCGAAAAAAGGACAGTGTTTCCACAGGCCTTATCTGGGCTGCCGGGAGTTCGCTTGCGATTTTCGATTAATCAAGAATTCGGATGAAGATGTTGTGGAGCCTATCAAGGATACGCGTGATTTGGGTTATATGTTGTATGATATCGATTTTGATCGTGATGAAAAGGAACCAATACCACTGTTTTTTAGGGCGCATCTTAACAAGGGGATATTGAACACCGACCGCAGGGAAGTTGAGGTGAGAGGATGATATTACTCGCCTTAAAAGAGTACTATGACCGGAAGGCTGCTGAAGGCTTGATCGCGCAGGATGGCTGGATTAAAGGTGGGCTCGATTTCCTAATCGAGCTCGACCATGACGGAAACCCGCACAACACCGTTGACCTGCGAGAGACAGCTGGCAAAAAAAGAATTACACACCCCTTTGATGTCCCCAATATTGGGAATCAGGCATTGAAACATTCTAATAGCGGTAAAGATGCAAATTTGCTGTGGGATAACTCTGCATTTGTCTTCGGATTAGGAGATAAAGGAGATTTGCGTCTGCAAAGCATGATTGATGCAATTGATGAATGGATCGGCGAAACGAGTGACCCAGGTGTTAATGCGGTGCGAAACTTTCTTCAGAAAGGCCTGGAAAACCGGAACCATTTTAATCCAGTACTTAATCATTCCGCATATGGCGATCATCTGAGAGAAGGCAACGCCAAAGTTAGTTTTAGAATTCTTCAAACTGAGTATAAATTGGTTTTCAACTCGCCAGCAGTGATAGAAGCGCTTAAAAAGGTAGGCCGGCAAGACGGTGCGAATGCAGTAATTGGAACATGTTTAGTTACGGGAGAAAAAAATGTTGCTATTGAAGTGACACATCCGGTTACCAAGGGTGTTTGGGGGTCTCAGTCTGCGGGAGCATGTATTGTTAGTTTTAACAAGGATGCTTTTAATTCATATGCAAAGACCCAAAGCTACAATGCTCCTGTCAGTAAGGTTACAGCGTCCCAATATGGCAAAGCTCTTAATACTTTGCTTGGTTCACCTAGACAGTGTATACATATCGGGGATGCATCAACAGTTTTCTGGTCAGCAAAACAATCATTTTTTGAATCTGACTTTTCTTTCTTTTTTAAAGAACCCGAAAAAGACAACCCTGATGCAGGAACAGAAAGAGTGAAAGCTCTATATGAATCAGTGAATAAAGGAACTTATAGAGAGGATGATGGTAATAATCTGTTTTATATTTTAGGACTTGCACCTAATGCGGCCCGCATTGCTATCCGTTTTTGGCAAATTGGTACAGTTTCTGAATTTGCCGCTAGGATTAGGCAGTATTTTGATGATTTTATGATCATAAAACCACCTAAGGAACCTGAATTCTATTCAATTTGGCGTATTTTGGTCAATATTGCAGCCCAGGATAAGAGTGAAAATATTCCACCCAATCTTGCCGGCGATTTTATGCGTTCAATACTTGATGGAACCCCCTATCCGGCAACATTAATACATGCTGTACTGCGACGTATTCGCAGTGACACGGAAAATAGAGTCAAGCCTATTCGCGCAGCATTAATTAAGGCATATTTAAACAGATATTACCGTTTCTATCCAAATCACAATTATAAGGAGGTTAATATGGAGTTAGATGCCAGTCAAACGTCAGTCGGTTACCAATTAGGAAGATTATTCGCCGTATTAGAGA
>JAMPIU010000176.1 GCA_023667845.1 Dehalobacter sp.
TTCCCCTGAACCGCAGCTTGATTACAGAAACATTGATTTTTGCCATACATCTTGAATAAATGATTACGCTTGAGGAATATGGATACAATGATACTGTTTTTTTTCGGATAAATAACGGATTAAGGTGTAAATAACGACCTGATTTAAAGTTAAATAATATATTTTCCTGTACCGGATCGTGCAAAGCACCCGGAATTCACGAACTGGAAATGGATTCTGATTATTTTTAAAGAAAAGAGATTCAACAAATTGACTCAAGGCTGGTTGCTGATTATTCTTTAATGAGTGTGTCATTTTTCATGAACAATGCAGGGATAGAATTCGTTGATTTACATCAGGCAAATTAGCTTTGGTATTGAAACAGTGGTGATTGATTCTGATTGTACTGCTGAGCCTCAGATCAGCCTAAATCAGGAATCCACGGATTCTGTAAAATAATGGTTATTTTTTTACGTAGAAACTTGCAGGCTATTTTTTTTATTTATTACTTTGCAACTCAAAGTACTTTCAGATGGAAAAAGAAAAATATTTAGACGACCTGAGTGAGATTCGAAAAATCATGAGCCGCAGTGCCCGATTCATCTCCTTGAGTGGCCTTTCCGGTGTATCTACAGGAGTCATCGCCCTGGCGGGAGCATTGCTGGCCTATCAGCTGGTTTTCAGGCATCACGATTATCTGGTGGATGAAGTAGTGCCGATCAACACGGAAAGTTTGGGTACGCTGTTGCTGATTGCGTTGGGTACGCTGTTGTTATCGGTTGTCAGTGCCGTCTGGTTCACCGGCAGAAAGAGTAGAAAGGAGAATCAGCGAGTATGGGATGATCAGGCGCGACGACTGCTGATCAATTTACTGATTCCGTTGACCACCGGCGGGATTCTCTGTCTGTTCCTTTTGTTCAAAGGTTACGTGGGCTTTGTCCCCGCGTTGACACTGATCTTTTATGGCCTGGCACTGGTCAATGGCAGCCATTACACGTTCAGTCATATCCGGTATCTGGGCATCACGGAGATTGTGCTGGGCCTTGTTGCGTTCCTTTTTATCGGCCAGAGCCTTTACCTGTGGATGCTGGGTTTCGGTGTGGTGCAGATGATTTACGGATTGATGATTCAACGGAAAGGATAAGTGGTGAAAGAGTTTCTGAAAGATCTGGACAAGGCATTCGAGAACAGAATCCGCCTGGGTATCATGTCGGCACTGATGGTGAATGATCAGCTGGACTTTAATACACTGAAGGATCTGCTGGGTGTCACCGACGGTAATCTGGCGAGTCATCTCAAATCACTGGAGAAAAGCGAATATGTCTCTTTCAGCAAATCATTTCTGGAGCGTAAACCCAACACAAGCTACGCTGCAACAACAAAAGGGAAGAAGGCATTCAGGAAACATATCGGTGCGATAGAGAAGCTTCTTCAATAAATAAAATAACGGCCCACGGTTCTGTTAAGCACAGTTCCGTCAGCCAATGTATCAAACATTATTATTTATACTGTATGGAAACAGCTATTAGAGAGAGTCTGGACTACCCCGGTGAACTTGAAAAACTCTACCGGTCCGATAAAAAGCGTTTTGAGCAATCGTTCTTTGCCATTTATCCCGACATTGCCGGTACTGCGATGGCCGACTACTGGAAAGCCAGGCTGGAATTCGATCATCAGACTGACCCCGGGCGGAAAGTCCTGAAGAGTGATCTCCTTTTTCTGATTATTTCCTGTGTGCTGGCCGGCCTTTTGATTAAGATCCCTCAACTGGCTGGTTTTGATCCGGACGAGTATGATTACTACATGAAGAATGGGGGAATCATTATTTTCATGGGATTGTCGGCTTACATCTTTCTCACAAAAAACAGGATCAACCCTCGGCATTGGATCCTGTCGCTGCTGGTATTCACCCTTTCCGCTCTTTATATCAACCTGTTGCCGGCAGGAGAGGAAAGCGATTCGTTTGTCCTGGCCAGCATCCATCTGCCCTTGTTGTTCTGGTGTCTTTACGGCCTGGTTTTCATCGATTTTGATACAAAGGATCATCTGAAGCGGATCGGCTACATCAGGTACAACGGTGACCTGGCCATACTGACCGCCCTCATCCTGATTGTGGGAGGGATTCTTACCGCGGTAACGATCGGTCTGTTTTCTGCCATCGACCTGCATATTGAGAATTTCTATATGGAGAATATCGCGATTGTTGGCGTGGTCTCGGCACCCATCGTTGCGACATATATTATCCGGAACTTCCCGGTAGTAACCAACAGGATTGCCCCGATCATGGCAGGCATTTTCAGCCCTCTGGTGTTGATTACGCTGGTGGTTTATCTGATAAGCATCATCGTGACCGGAAAAGATCCCTATAGCGACAGGGATTTCCTGATCATGTTTAACCTGATGCTGTTGGGGGTGATGGCGATCATTGTCTTCTCGGTGACCGGGACATCGGTCCACAAAAAGCAGCGTTTCAATGAGTGGACCCTTTTTGTCCTGTCCCTTATCACGCTGATTGTGAATCTGATTGCCTTGTCCGCTATCATCTACCGGCTGGGTGAGTTTGGCTTTACACCGAACAGGACCGCTGT
>JAMPIU010000177.1 GCA_023667845.1 Dehalobacter sp.
ATATGAAAAATACTACTGTAATGATATATGATATCATTTTATGATACAATATAATAAAATATATATTATTTTTACGGGGGAGTTTATTGGATGTGTAATGACAGCGGCTGTGGCCATGACCGCGAAAACGCCAGGGTTAATGAATTAATAACAAAACACAGGGATCAGCCCGGGGGAGTACTGAATTTTTTCAGAGAATACATGGAGATATACGGAAGCCTGCCGGGTAAAATAATCAAGAGAGCGGCCGAGGCTTTCGGCAAAGAAGAGACGGAAATTGAAGACCTCCTGTATTCCTGCGACCTGCTCCGGCACGAAACCCCGGGGCTGCACAGGATCAGCGTGTGCATGGGAACGACATGTTACCTGAAAGGAGCCCAGGAAGTACTTAAGGAGTTTTGCGGGGCACTGGGGATATCTCCCGGAGAGACTACCGCCGACGGCCTGTTTTACCTTGAAGTAGTCCGGTGCCTCGGCGCGTGCGATTTCGGCCCCTCCGTGATGGTGGACAACGAGATCCACCCCCATGTAAATCCGGGCAAGGTACCGGCTATAATTAAAGCATACAGCTAACCGCAAGCTCCGCTTTGCAGATTAATAGGGGACTGCTCAACTTTGAGCCAGTCCCCAAACTTATCTTCATTATTCATATACCATCCCATGAGTGCTGATATCACTCAAGCAATGCCCTCTCGAGATTTGCCCCGTTAATATCTACCTCCCTGAGGCTTGCCCGTCTGAGATCCGCCCCGCTGAGATTTGCCTCACAGAGATCCGCCCCGGCCAGATGGGCATAAGTAAGTTTTGCCCCACTGAGATCGGCCTTGCTGAGATCCGCCCTGCTGAAATTTGTATCAGTGAGGTTTGCCCCGCTGAGATTTGCTCCGCTGAGATCTGCCTCACTGAGATCTGCCTCACTGAGATCCGCACCGCTGAGGTCCGCCCCGCTGAGATTAGCTCCGCTGAGATTAGCCAAATAAAGAATTGACCCTCTGAGGTCTGTCTTACTGAGATCTGCCAAAAAGAGAAATGCCTTACATAGATTTGCCTCACTGAGATCCGCGCCGCTGAGATTCGCCTCAGTAAGAACTGCATTGCTGAGATCAACGCCTGTGTTTGCGGTGCGCCTCCATTTATTCCAAGCGTCTGTCCCTTCGCGCATAATAGTCAACTGCTCATTATTCGCCACAAATAATCCCTCCGGTTTATTACCTTTACATATGCAAGGTCGTTTTCATTAATTTTACTACAAATAAAGTCCAATTTTAAGTATTTCATATACAGGAAATCGGGTATATTACGTTCGTTTTTCTTATTTATGAATCCAACTAAGTATTATAATAACTGCCGTTATGATAGCTGCAATAAGTCCGGGCGTAATAAAAACGAGAATTACAACCCATGCTCGAAACTTACGCTTTCTATTTATTGCCTTTTTAAATCCATTTATTTCTTCAGAAGATATATCCAGGCATAATTCATCTGAAGCATCTGATTGTCCAGTTACTAATTCTTTAGCCTGCCCTGACAATTTCGACGGAACATATATGTCAACACCAGAACCAGACATCCCCAAATATAGTTCAAGATATGCGCCAGTGCTTCTATATTTTTTTAAAACCGGTATATTATTGGTATTTAAAATTGCTTCAATAAAGCCTGCTTCTACTCCATCTGTTACAGACATTAAATAGCTTTCTTTGTCATGTTCAATTTCCTCTTTTTTAATTGGTTCAAGGGTTTCAACTAATTTGCTATCACATTCAATACAAGTATCAAAGCCATCTCTATATTCATATCTGCAATTTGGGCACCAAGGCATATAGTTCCCCTCTTTTTAAACAATTCTTTATTCAAATAAAATAAGACTGGTAATCATTTCTATAGTCCATTTAATTTTCCTGCCTTTACTCTAATTTCTACTATTAATAAGCTGTGCTTGTTACTTGACAGGACATTTGTTAACTAACCATTAATTTTAAAGAATGATGGTAGTATCTACGTTCTAGAATTTGGGAGGCCCATTTTTACACAAAGTACTCCACCTTGGCCTCCGGGAAATATTCCTGTGCCAGACTGTGAAAATAGTCTTTTATCTCGTTGAAAAGATCTTTGGGATAGACGTACTTGCCGTAGCCGAACTGGCCGAATTTAAAGGTCCTGGACTCTTCCTCCAGGTCCAGGCCCGTATTTGGGAACACCTCCAGAATCGTGTTTTTGGCCCTCTTGGTAAAACGGTGGGTGATAAATTCAAAGGTGAGGCCGGAGATCTTCCCGTCCAGCTCGTCCGCGGCGGCCTTGAATAAATCCCGGTAGCTTTCCTTCCACCCCTCTTCCGCTATAATCGGCGCTACCAGAAATCCCAGCGGGTAACCGGCCGCCGCCACTTTTTGTGCCGCCGCCAGCCTGTCGGCGAGGGGCGGGGTGGCGTGCTCGTACCGACTGATTACATCGCCTGTGTTGATGCTGAAGCGAAAGCGGGTGTGCCCGTTATGGGAAACGTCCAGCAGCGTGTCTACGTCGGTAAATTTGGTGACGAACCGGAAACGGCCGTGT
>JAMPIU010000178.1 GCA_023667845.1 Dehalobacter sp.
TAGAATAGTTTTTTTAGTCCGCGATCTCCAAAACACATATGGAACATCGCTGTAAAAAGGAAAGAACCCTTTTGCGGTCCCACGCCGGATGGGCAAAGCAAAACAAGCTTTTCTACTTTTTCCGGCCGGAAAACAGCATACTTGATCGCGAGCCAGGCACCTAAAGAAATCCCGATTATACTTGCTTTATCGATCGCTAACGCTCCAAAGACATCATCAAGCCACTCCGCATAAGCAGAACTGTCGAAAGGCAACTGTTCTTCGGCGCTTTTTCCTGGTTCCCCTGGAATATCGACGGCATAGACGCGAAAATGCTTCATATAGGTCGGCATATCCCCCAGCCACATCACGGAATTCATCCCGCTGCCATGAAGAAGGATCAACGGCGGCGCGTTTGGATCGCCTCCTGCTAAAACAAACGTTTTGCCATACCGGGTAGTCAGATGGATCGTCTCATATTGCGCTGACCATTGTTCCAATAAAGCATCATACATTCTGAGAACTTCTTTTTTCCCTTCCGGAGTGCGGAAGGCCATTCCGTTTTTCATAGCTTTCCCTCCACTGAATATTCATCTGCCATTTTCTTCTTGTCGTTTATTATTGCTGAAAATCGCCGCTAAGCTTATTCCGGACGGTTTCCAGCCAGCTCAGTTCATTTTCACAGGATGAAATGATATTCTCTTGAATCATCTCCCACATAGTAAGTTCCCTTTTGCTTCTGGCTGGTGAAAACCTGCCTCTGCGGCTTTTCTCTTTTTCCAGGATGATCTGCATTTTAATTTGCTCTTCATATGCCAACAGCAAACTTTTTAATTCCTCATCATTCAGGAGATCCGACCAGGCAAGCTGTATCAGAAAGGTTTTTTTGATTTCCGCGATTTCCGGTGTTGAAAGCACCCATTTTTTCAATTCTACGATCCCCTCTGCCGTGATCGTATATATTTTTTTGGCAGGTGAACTTTCCTGCATCTGGATTTCATTGGTCACAAAACCCAGGTTCAGCAGTTCAACCAAGGCTTTATAGATCTGATTGTTATTGCCGGACCAATACATAAACGATGAATCCTGAATAATTTTTTTCAGATCATACCCCGTCAGAGACTGCGTACTGAGAATTCCCAGAATCGCATAATTAATGGACATCATCATGGGCATCATTTTTTTCTTCACTTCCATTCAAAATAATACAATAACATATGTTATTAATAACATATGTTATTGTATTTGTAAAGTGCTATCCCATTTATAAAAAGTTTTAATATCAAATAAGGTTAAATGTTTAATGCTTGTGATGCATATCCGGTGCATGATGATGTGCATGTTGTATGGTTTCATGTTCGTGCGGATGACTGTGTTCCCCTGATGTAAAATCACCGTGAACATGGGTATGATGGCCGTCACCATGATGATGGCGATGGTCATGACACAACACTTCGTGACGATGTTGATGGTCATGTTTCTCCCTAGCCGCATAATAGGCCCCAAATATCATTAGAATAGCTGCCATAATAAAATTGCTTGTTATGGGTTCTTTGGCGACAATAAAAGATAAGCCGACGCCAATAAACGGTGCAATGGCATAATAGGCGCTTGTTCTGGCCGCCCCGAGGTCTCTCTGGGCTCTGACATAGAAAAAGATACTGAGGCCATAAGCGAAGAATCCCAGTATTAGCGTAAAAAGTATATAGCTGTAACCGGCTGTCATTTGCTTGGTGACAAAGGCAATAAGCAAGGAACCTGTTCCAGACCCCAATCCTTTAATGACGACGATCTGCATGGGATCTTTCAGCGAAAGCATTTTCGTAAAATTATTCTCTAATCCCCAGCAGAGACAGGCCAGCAGGACAAATATGGAACCTGCCGAAAAAGAAAGTCCTTGAAGATCTTTTAAAGATAAGAGTATGCTGGAAGCCGTAATGAGAATGATTGCTGTCCAAAGTCTTTTCCCGATTGTCTCCTTAAAGAGCCACAAGGCAAGAAGTGCGGTCGCCGCGATTTCAAAATTGCTCAATAGAGATACATTAGCAGCCGCAGTCGTACTCAATCCGACCAGGAGCAGAATAGGCGCACTCATATCCAAAATCACCATTCCAATTGTAAAGGGCAGATCGTTCCTGGCAATACCTGCTTCTTTAGATAACGGCCTATTTGCTTTAATGATCAATCGCAGCGCGAACATGCCGGTGCCAGCACCCAGATAAAGAAGTGCAGCGATCATGATCGGCGATAAATGGGACAATAACAATTTGGACAATGGCGTGCTTATACCGAAAAGTGCAGCTGCCAGGAGTGCCTGGAATACTGCAAATTTTTGTTTCTGCATCGAAAATCCCTGCCTTATTGACATAATCTCGGCGTCACGTAATCAGCATTTTGAAGTTAATTGATACAGGTCTGACCTTCTCTGGGCAAGCAGCGGCAATTCACGTCGGACTTTAGCCACTTCAGCCAGGTCAAGATCCTGAATGATACAACCTTCGCGTTCATCCATTTGCTGCAGGACATTTCCCCACGGTCCGACCATGATCGTGTGCCCCCAGGACGTATATCCGGCTTCCGGATCACGGGCCGGAGCAGCGCCCACCATAAAAACCTGATTATCCACTGCCCGGGTTCGGAACAGGACCTCCCAGTGGGCCGGCCCGGTCGTCATATTAAAGGCTCCCGGCACAATAATCATTTTAGCGCCCTGATCGACCATCAGTCTCGCCAGTTCCGGAAAGCGCAAGTCATAGCAGATACAGATTCCCATCGTTCCGAATTCCGTGTCAAATACAGTAGCCTTGTTTCCGGGGCTTAAGGTATCCGATTCCCGAAATTGCTGTCCGCCCTCAATCTCGATATCAAAGAGGTGAACTTTGCGGTGTTTGCCTATTTGCCGGCCTTGGCGGTCAAACACATACGAAGTGTTATAAATCTTGTTCTCCCGGTCTTTTTCCGGCATCGAACCTGCAACGAGATAGATCTTATACTTTACGGCCAGAGATGAGAGCTTCTGCCAGCACGCCCCGCCCTCTTCCTCTGCATAATCAGGAAATAAAGATGTCTGATATGGGCAGTTAAACATCTCCGGCAGAATGACCAGATCAACATTCTCTTTAGCCAGGCTGTCCAAATGTTGTTGGAGACGGTCGAGGTTCTCCGATTTCTCCGGAGAAACTTTTAACTGAAGCGCCGCAGTTCGAACAATAGACAAGATGATCCATCCTTTACAAGTTATTTGTCCTTTGATTTATCATTTACTATCTTTGTTCTTTGCCTAAGAAAAAACGAATCCTAAAATACTTCTATTTTGGATTCGTATCTGCTTACTATCATTATCATACGTGCTCGGAAAAAGTCAACAAGCAGACTGATTTGTACTGCTCCATACCATTCATAGTACCGTGATACCAGTTCTCCATAGCCGTTGAAGTAATAATTCACTTCATCCGGTCCAGCGCTTTCAAGATGCCGTAAATAATGGCCTGAGGCCGTGGCGGGCAGCCGGGGATATACACATCGACCGGTACAATGGTATCGATGCCGTTGTTGGTGGCATAGGAGTCCTTAAAAATGCCACCGCTGCAGGCGCAGGCACCCACTGCTACGACGAGCTTCGGATCAGGTGCTGCATGATACGTCTTCACCAGCGCCTGCTGCATATTTCTGGTTGCAGTGCCTGTCACCAAAAGCATGTCGGCATGTCTTGGCGACGCCACAAAACTGATTCCGAGCCTTTCAATATCGTTGACGGGATTATTCAGCGCATTGATCTCATAATCACAGCCGTTGCAGGAACCGGAATCGACTTCTCTGATCTGCAGACTCCGGCCGAACATCTTTTTGATCTTTGCTTCCAGGTCACTGCAAACCGCTTCGTAGGAAGTGTCAGGCAGGTTGTTTTCATCAATCATCAGCGTTTGGTTTTTGACAGATACGCTCTTATCCACGTGGAGCATTGCTTTATCCTTTTCAGCCAGCTCAAATTGGTTGGTGGTCGTTACTGCACCTGCCGGACAGACTTCTTCACACAGCACACAGAAGATGCACGCGTCATAGTTAATCCCAATGATGCCTGCTTCCTTAGCCATCACGATTGCCTGAGAGGGACAGCGCAGGACACATTCCCCGCAAAAACTGCACTTTTCAGGATTGATTTCGGTCTGCCCCAGGAACTGGGCGCCACTGGCGGGTATCTTTGGATATTCCTGGGTAAGCCTTGGGTATTGGATGATTTTTTTTAGCATCTTAAACATTTTTTTGTCTTCCTTGCTCGTACCGTATATTTTATCAATAGATAAATTATTATTTTGGGCCTGTCTGCGTGCCACAGTTCCGCTTTCGGCCGTTGTGTCATCCTTGACCCGTCGCTCCTTGCCATCCATGGCATCGCGACATTAGGCCATCCGTGGCCGTCAAAGGCCGCGCTACGCACTCCATGCTCCGCTTGACGCTGGAACCGTGGCACGCAGACTGATCAAAAGCTGATTAGTAATTTCTGCATGCTAGACATTGATATAAGTTGATTGATTAAACTAAGTTATACGATTACAACTATTTAAAATATCTACAAAAACGAGCTACATTCTGACATGCAAACCTGCTTGAATATGCATAAGATCAGTCTGGGGGCCACAGTTCCACTGTGAGCGGAGCAGGATTGCGCAGCGCGGCCTTTTGTGCCATGGATGGCACAATGGCCGAAAAGTGGTATTGTGGCCCCCAGACTTGCCCCAGATCGTAGTATGCCTCTCCTTAGAGATCGTTCCCTGCGTAGGAAAGGTTAAAGCTTTTATTGATCAGCGGAAAGTCCGGCACAATATTGCCTTTGACTGCATGACAGAGGGCCGGCCAGTTGCAGAAAGACGGCGTCCTGATTTTATAGCGGTACACAGTGTTGTTCTCGCCTGTCATCAGCCAGTGGATGTTTTCGCCGCGCGGGGCTTCGGTCAAACCAAAAGCAAAGCGATACGGCTCAACAGCTTCAACAGGTTCCAGAACCTTCCCTGAGGGCATTTGATTGATTGCCTGGACCATCAGGTTAATGGATTCAAAGCACTCCTCTATTTTGGTATTCAGCCGGCAGTTAATATCGCCGTTGTAATGTTCCGGAATATTGAACTTGAGCTGCGGATATGCCGCATATGGAAAAGATTTTCGAACATCATAGCGCAGTCCTGAAGCCCGGCCGCCGGGGCCGACCGTATTCAAATCGGCAGCAATTTTCTGATCTAGAATACCGGTATTTTCAATTCTGTCAATAAATAAACTGTTGGCTTTGATAATCTCGACAGTATCCTCGAGCTCACAGCGGATTTTATTCAGCTGACCAATCAAACTGGTTTCCTTCCCGGCCACAAAGTCTTTGCGTACCCCGCCCGGTTTATTGACACTTCTCAGGAAGCGCATGCCGCACAGTTCATCAGCTAAGGCATAGGCCCAGCCTCTGATCATCCGGAACTGAAATGTTGCAAACCCGTAAGCAGCGTCAAGACAAACCCCGCCGAGATCGCCAAGATGGCTGGTCAGCCTCTCCAGCTCGGCAAAAATGACCCGGGTGTAGGCTGCCCTGACCGGAACTTCGATTCCGGCAATCTTTTCGATGGCCTGACAGTACGCCAGGGAATTGGCAAAGGTCTCATCTCCTGAAATCCGTTCCGAAATATACAGGCATTTCTCAATGCTTTGCTGTTCGGCCAGTTTCTCTATTCCTTTATGGACAAAGTACAATTGTGCTTCAAGATTGATGATCGGTTCTCCGGCCACACTGAAACGAAAATGGCCCGGCTCGATGATTCCGGCATGGACAGGTCCAACGGGAATCTCATAGACCCCTTCCCCTTCAACCTTGCAAAAACTGATTTCTTCTGCCGCCCGCTGCGGTCTGTATCCGGCTGGAAAAGCTTTATGCAGCGGATAAACCCCGTTCGGCCAGTTGCTATGAAAAACCAGTCTTTTGGCATCCGGGTGGCCTATCGGGATGATTCCGAATAAATCCTTGATTTCCCGCTCGTACGCTGCCGCAGCCTGAATGATATTGCTGACTGACGGTATTTCCATTTTGTCAGGACTGACCGACACTTTGATCACCAGAAGCAACGCATCCTGTCTGTCCGCAAAAACGTAATAAACGCCAAAGCAGGAATTCTGGCTTTGCTCATCATTGGCAAACATCAGGACGAGCGGATAACCCAGTTCTTTATTCATGTAGGCGCATATTCCGGGAATACTTTCCGAAGCTGTATTCAGATAAAGCTCATGATCGTGGCTATTCCTGTTTTTCTTGCCTATATCGGTCAACTCTGCAACGCAAAACTTTTCCGCGAGTATTTGTTTTAATTCGGATGCCTTCATCATCTCTACCTCTATTTTCAGCAATATTTCATTTACTAGTGCCACGTTCTCAAATTCCCTGCTCAAATAATTCATACAAGCTTGATTAGCCAAAATTACCATTTTGTTTTAACAGGACTTACGAATCCCTTCATTAGATTGTACCTAGGATAATTCCCTGGGCCTGAATGATCAGCTCCCGGACTGTTTCCGGCAAATAAACCCCGCCGACTGTAACGGCTGCCAGCAGAATGACCAGGCAGATTGTTCCGAGAATGTTGATTTCTCCTGTTTTGGCAGCAGCAGCCTCCGTACTGTCCGGCTCACCATAAAACATTTTAAAAAGCGTCACAGCGATGCCGGCAAATACAGCCGCCAGAAGCAGAATGAACACCATTCCGACCCAAAGGCTGGATTGGTTGAAAATTGCGGCGGTAATACTGAATTCACTCGCAAATACGTTGAAAGGCGGGGTTCCGGCAATTGCAAACAGACCGAGCAGAAAGACCGTTCCCGAAACAGGCAGCGTTTTCAGAATCCCTTTGATCTTGAAAATCTGTTTGGTGTCATATTTCTGCATGATATTGCCGGCAGATAAAAACAGCATGGACTTGGTCAGCGAATGGTTAATCATATGCAGCAGCCCGCCGAAAATAGACAGCGGTGTAAAGATCCCGATCGCAACAGCGATAATTCCCATATGTTCAATACTGGAATAAGCCAGAAGCCGTTTATAATCCTTCTGCGTCAGAATAAATATAGCCGCGGTAGCAATCGATAAAATCCCGATCGCGATGAGGAGCCTCCCGGTAAAGCTGCTGCTTCCCTGATTGTGATTCACAATGGCCGTCGTCCGGATAATGCCATACATCGCACTGTTCAGAAGAACACCGGACAGCATAGCACTGATCGGTGATGGAGCCTGACTGTGCGCATCAGGCAGCCAGGTATGCATCGGAGCAAGGCCGGCTTTCGTCCCGAATCCGACCAAAATAAAGATGAAGGCCAGGCGCAGAACAGAACTTTTTAAGGATGCCGCGTTGGCATACAGCGCCGTCCAATCCAAAAATGAGCCGCTCTCCAATATTCCGGCCGAAGAAAGGTGCAGTAAAATGATACCGAGCAGGGCAACCGCAATACCGACAGAACAAATAATCACATACTTCCAGGCAGCTTCAAGCGCATAACGATTGTTATAAAAGCCGACCAAAAAGGCTGAGGCCAGCGTTGTCGCTTCGATCGCAATCCACATCAGACCCATGTTTTTGACTGTCAGCGCCAATATCATCGTAAAAATAAAAGTCACCATCAGCATATAGTACAGTCGGATTTTTGGGGCCGGCAGCTTATCCTGTCTGACTTCTTCCTCAAGATAACCAATCGAAAAGATGGCCGCCATCAAACCTATCGTCAGGACAATGTCCAGAATCATCATGCTCAGGGCATCGAGATAGAAAAATCCGCCCAGCCAAGAATAAGCAATCGCTCCATACAGTATGACGTTATGGGTCAGGATAGCTGCGATGATCAGCAGCAGCACGGCTGATGAGACACTGACGAGGTGCTGCAGCCGCTTCGGTTTAAGTATAAAGAGCAGCAGTAAGGCAATGATTGGAATGACCAGAAGTAAAAAGCCCATATCGTTGTATCTTATCCTTTCAGATTATTGAGTTGATCCGTATCAATGGAGTCAAATTGGTCATTAATGCGAAACGTCAGCATGCCCATAATCAGAACGAAGGTAACCAGGTCAATGAATATCCCAAGATCCACAATGAAAGGCATTCCCTGCGTTGCGAGCATGGCTGTGATATACAGACCGTTTTCGATGACCAGAAAGCCAATGATTTGTCCAAGCGCTTTTTTACGGCTGATCATAAAGAAAAGGCCGATCCAGATCACGGAGATCGAGTTGACGAGCTGCATATTGGACATCCCCTGGCTGCTGCCGTCAATCGAAGCCAGCGTGAAGTAAGAAAAAACAACCAGTCCGCAGCAGACCAAAACCAGGATTGGAATATTCAAGATAAAGTCTTTTTCAACTCTGTACCTTACAGAGGCATATGTCCTGTTCAGAAGACCTGGAATGTAGATGACTTTCAGAACAACAATCAGGATACAGACAATCAAAATATCCCAGCGTCCTTCGTCCAACAGGCTTCTGACTCCCATGACCCCGGCAGCCAGAGCAATCAGCATGGACTGAATCCGGAAAGACTTGATATAGGAGCTGATTCGTTTATTGGCCATAAGCACAAAAGAAGAAAGTAAAATAAGTACAGACAAGGTTTCCGAAAGATTTTCAGACATGATAACCTCCCAGGATAAAGAATTGCAAAATTCCCAGAAAAGCAAGAATAAAAGATAAGGCTGCCAGATTCGGGATGCTGAAAAGCTTGAACTTAACTGTATTGACTTCAATCAACGCGATGACCACCGCCATAAGGACCACTTTGAGCAAATAAAGCAGAAGTGATAAAATAACAGCGCCGAAACCCATAAACGGAATCAGCTGGTCATGCGGAATGAAGATATTCACAAACAGTGTCACGAAAACAAGCTGTTTCACAGCTGCGCCGTATTCCAGTAAAGCCAGATGACGGCCTGAATATTCCAGGATCATCGCCTCATGCACCATCGTTAATTCCAAATGGGTGGACGGATCATCGACCGGAATCCTGGATGTCTCCGCAATGATAATGATCAGCAGCGCCAACCCCACCATCATATAAACCGGATGAGCAAAAGGAAACCCTGTAACCTGTACGGTCTGCATCATGCGTGGCAATGAAGTGGACCCGGAAAGGAGCCCTACCGTAAACAGGGCTACAAGAATGGATGGTTCAATCAGTGAAGAAATCATGGCCTCCCTGCTGCTTCCCATCCCGCCGAAGGTACTCGCCGTATCCAGGGCGGCAGCCATCATAAAAAATCTACCAAGTGCCAGGATGGAAACGAGCATAATAAAATCACCCGGAATCAGAACCGGTACAATCTTGGTTGATACAGGGACCAACAACGCACCAGTCAGAGCTGTCGCAAAAACGATATACGGAGCTGCCTTGTAAATCCACGAAGATACCTCTGAAACGACAGAGGTCTTTTGCAGCAATTTATAAAGATCAAAATACATCTGCAAGACAGGCGCACCTTTGCGCTTTTGAGTCAAAGCTTTGACCTTTTTGATCAGGCCGCCCACAAGCGGTGCAGCCAAAAGAGTAACAATCAGTTGAATGATAATATAGGCGATGCTGTTCATTGCTTCATTCCCTATCCTTCCCGGTGTACAGTCTTTCATTAAACTTCCGCCTCGAATGCCAATCCCTCAGTCTAATTGTTTAAGCCAAACGGTTATAGAGCATCAGTAAGAGAACCGCGGCAAATATATAGATCAAATAATTATGGATACTGCCGGTTTGAATCTTATACTTTGTTCTTTGGGAAAATTTCTGAAGTCTTTTGATGACCGGATGATAGAGGTAATCTTCAAATATCGAAGCAACTGTCGTCGCATATTCGATTGACTCCGGATAATAGAAGGAGTCCCCCTCTGTCGTAATTTTCCTGGTTGGTCTGAACAAGATCCTGAAAACAATCTTGATCGGTTTGGAAAAACCGGTTGCGCTGTACTGCATACGCGCATTCAGCGCTTCAAAGCCGCAGTCCCACGTTCCGTATTTCCGTTCGATATATTTACCGCCAACGATCCGGATGACCAGAAGCGCCAACAGGATGATTCCGGCCAAGGCCAGGATCAGTGCAACTGGAGATATGCTGCCTGGGGAAACCGTCAGCGGATAATAAGCCAGCATAAAGCCTCCCTGAAGCTGACTGAAGACTGAGCCGCCGCCGAGACTGCCAACGACCGGATCCAAGAGCTTTAAGATCGTTAACGGAAAAAGTCCGATGCCGAGACAGATCAACGCAAGAAGGCCCATTCCGATATTCATGGTTTTGGGAACTTCCTGCGCATTCGCGGCTTGTTCGCTTCGTGGAAGGCCTAGAAAGGATATCCCGAACAGCTTCACAAAACAAGCAGCGGCCAACGCTCCGGTCAATGCCAGCGCTGCCACGGCGACCGCCGAAAAGAAGTTTAAGCCGATCTGTCCGGGCAATATATTGGCAAATATGGACTGATATGTCAGCCATTCACTGATAAAGCCATTAAACGGGACAATGGCCGATATGGCCAAAGAAAAGCACAGGACCATGAGACCGGTAACGGGCATCTTTTTCAGAAGCCCGCCAAGTTTTTCGATATCTTTGGTATGTACGGCATATTGGATTGCTCCGGCTCCGAGAAATAAACCACCTTTAAACAAGGTGTGGTTGAACGTATGCAGCAGCGCTGCTGTTAAGGCCAGACCGCCGACGAGCAAATGGTTCTGGGCAAAGGCGATATACGAGACCCCTAAGCCAATCAGAATAATCCCGATATTTTCTACGCTGTGAAAGGCCAGCAATCTTTTGATATTATGTTCCATCAAAGCGTAGGCAACCCCAAGCACAGCCGACAGCATGCCCAAAACAAGAATGACAATTCCCCACCAAGTATTCTGTACGCCTAAATAGCAAAGCACAAAACGGATCAGTCCGTAGATAGCCGTCTTGATCATGATTCCCGACATCAGCGCCGAGACATTGCTCGGGGCAGCCGGGTGAGCGTAAGGCAGCCAGATATGCAGCGGGATAACGCCTGCTTTTGTGCCAAAGCCAACCAAAAATAAGATGAAGGCAATGTTTCTGGCCATTTCGGGGATCACCGTGCCGTTTTGAGCAACAATCAGATCGAAGGAATGCGTATAGTGATAAATGATCATGAATCCAATTAAAAGACAAGCAGTTGCCAGATGGGTCATCACAATATAGACCGTTCCGGCTTTTTGATTTTCTTCTTTCTCCGATTCAAATACGACCAGGAAATAAGACAGCAAAGACATTGCTTCCCAGGAGATATAGAAAAATACGGCATTGGCCGAAGTCAGCACAAAAAACATCGAAATGATAAACATTACATATAGAAAGTTAAACAGGCCGATGTTCCTTTTCCCGTTGTAATGGGAAATATAGCCGATCGAGTAGATCGAAACACAAAAGACCAGGATCGACAGCGCCAGCACAAAGAACGCAGAAAGATTGTCAATACTGATATTTAGGGTAATGAACGGAATTGCGGATTGCAGCGAAAAAATGTTCAGCGTTCCAACACCCGAGAAAATTTTCCCGACTGAAGCTGCCGCTGCGACTGCGGAAGCCGCGATACATAGCGCATTAACAATGATATTGCCGGTATTTTGTTCTTTGACGAAGAGATATCCAAGGGAAATAGAAGCTCCGAGCAAATAGCCAAATATCGAGACCAGATATAAATGATGCAGTAAAAGCTCCATGAGACATTCGTCCTCCATCTATGAAATCAAATGTGGAATCAACGTTTAACCATTTGAACAAATCCCTCGCCAGAAATTCTCCCAGATCTCCTCAAAATGCCCTGTTACATCTTCAGGCTGATAAATGAGGATGCTTGACAGCAGCCCGTGCGTCATGGCTGTATAGGATATTGCCACGGATTCAGGGTCCTGACGCCGGATGACCCCCTTATCCATATTGGCCTGAATAATATCTTTAACCATTTGGAACCGCTCTTCTGATAAGCGGTGGATTTTGGCGATCAGCGTTTCAGCGAAGGCTTTGGGCGGAAAAAGCAACAGTCTCTTCCAGAAATACAGTTTGGTCAGCGATTTGTCATAGTAATCAAGAATCATAAAGAACATGCTTCGCAGATCTTCGCAATGCTCGTTAATCTCCAGGAAATATTGATTAATTTCCCGATTGATGACCGCATACAATAAATCTTCTTTACTGGAAAAATGAGCATATATCGATGCTTTTTGGATGCCAACTTCACTGGCAACTTCGGTTAGGGAAAACCCTGTCCCGTTGTCTGCGAACAATCTGAAAGCCGAGTCCATCAGCTTCTTCTTTGTTTCCACCGTAGTGTCCCTCCAAAAAACAAAATACCTACCTAACGTTAGGTAGCCTCAATAAATTATAGGATTGACCCAATAACTTGTCAAGCAGCTCTAGAAAGGTTCATAAACTTATTACCGGAAAATACTATCTATGTCGTTCCCCAATTTGTTGCTGCTATTCGCTATCATAACAAAGAAAAAGTGAGGTGTTACTATTGAAAAAACTCCGTTTGTCATCAACGGAGAGATAACATATCAGGTTACAATTCAGACAAAAGGAGAAATCGATGAAAATAACGGTTTAAGGCTGACTAAAGAAGATATTGAGCAACTAGAATCTGTTGCTAGTGAAAAAATAAAAAAATAGCCACTGCAACAGTTAAGCAGGCCAAAACTTACAAGATTCTTTGGCTTCTCCGAAAAGCTGCATCACAAAGATCCCAAAACATTTCATGCTTTGGGATCGGAATGGCGGAAAGCTTTTGTGAACGCTAATGTTGAAATTAATGTGAAAGCAAAGATTATTAGCACCGGCAGACTGAAAGAAGAATTAGAAGTGAATCCTTTGAATAAATAAAATTCCTTTTAGAAAAGTTCATAAATTTTCCTGAACTGGCAAACAATAATACTATACCGTTTAGATAGGATGAGGCCAACAAAAGATGTTTATCAATCGACTGATGAAAACCTTAAAAAGCTGGACAAATACAGCACCTGAGCCTACCTCTGCCCCGGAGCCTCCCAAAAAACAGCCGCTGTCCAGAAATTATGAGGATAACATAAAAAAGCTGCAGCAGCTTTTTGCCAATTGTGCGGACGTCCAGTTCCACCCATTTCAAATTGATTTGGAAGAACCGGTAAGGGCTTTCATCGTCTATGCCACAACCATTACGAACAATCAAGTGATCAGTGATTCTATACTGAAAACCCTGTTGGAAGAGACGCATAAACTTCAGCAATTGATAAAGGCGGGTAACGCAAACCTACTGCAGATCATTCAGGACAGCCTGCTGAATCTTACTGACACCAGCACTGTTTCTTATCTGGATGAAGTCGAACAAAAAGTGTTTGCCGGCAATGCGGTTCTGATCATCGACGGTTCGTCTTCCGCTCTGGCTGCCGGGGTACGAGGCGGTGAAAATAGGTCCATTGTTGAGTCTGATACCGAACCGGGTGTGCGCGGGCCAAAGGATGGGTTTATTGAATCCATTGATACAAACATGAGCCTCATCAGAAGACGTTTGAAGACCAGCAAACTTAAGCTGGAAACTTCAGAAGTCGGTGAGCTAACCCATACGAAAATTGCGATCTGCTACATTCAGGGGATTGTGAATGAACAATTGCTGCAGGAAGTGAAGCAACGGATTGGCAGAATCAAAACGGACAGCATACTGGAGAGCAGTTACATTGAAGAATTGATTATGGACGAGCAGTATTCCCTGTTTCCGCTGGTGCAATACACGGAAAGGCCCGATAAGGTCGCTGCCTCGCTGTTGGAAGGCAGAATCGCGATTCTGGTGGATAATTCTCCGATGCCGCTGCTCATTCCGGCGACATTTGTAACCATGCTACAGGCAGCCGAGGATTATTATCACGGTTCAGTATTTGCGACGTTTACAAGGATTCTGCGATTGATTGCCTTGAATTTGGCCTTGTTACTGCCGTCAGTCACCGTTGCCGTCTTCTCCTTTCACCAGGAATTGCTGCCGACGCATCTCGTCAGTTCAGTGGCAGGAACAAGGCAGGGTTTACCGTTGCCAATTGCTTTGGAGATCCTTGTCATCGAGTTTACTTTTGAACTTTTGCGGGAAGCCGGTGTCCGGCTTCCGAAAACCATTGGCCAAGCTATCAGTACGGTTGGCGGTTTGGTTATCGGCCAGGCAGCGGTCAATGCAGGCCTGGTTTCCCCGATTTCCGTTATTGTCGTAGCGACCACGGCAATCGCGTCTTTTTCGATCCCAAACTATGATGCCGGATATGCACTCAGGATACTGCGGTTTATATTGATTTTACTGGCCAGCTTTCTGGGAGGAGTCGGTATCATGTTCGGCCTGATGATCATCCTGATCCATCTCTGCAGCCTACGTTCTTTCGGTGTTCCTTATTTGATTCCGTTTGCTCCTTTAAGCCTTGGCGAAATCAAAGATATCCTAGTCCGGGCCCCATGGTGGGCGATGTCCAAACGGCCGAAGTCGTTCCGTACGGTGAATCCTGTCCGTCAGAAAGACAACCAGGGGCCGTCGAAACCAAAGTATAGGAGGATAAGGTCATAAATTCAGAAAAGATATCCGGTATACAACTTGCTTCTTTAATGTTTATGATTGTCATATCCACTGCGATCCTGTTAATTCCCGGCATAACAGCGGAAAAGGCCGCAGAATCAGCCTGGCTTTCCGTCCTGATTGCGCTTGCTGTCGGGATCGTTAACCTTATGCTGATTTATTACCTGGGACGGCGGTTTCCAAAGCTGACGCTGCCCCAATATGCTGAAATCCTGCTCGGCAAAATCCTCGGAAAAGTCGTGACTTTCGGCTATGTATTATTCTTTCTGACCATAAGTATCTTGGTAATAAGAGAATTTACTGATTTTTTGAATATGAACCTTATGCCCGAAACTCCACCTTATGTTTTTCAAACAGGTTTGATAATTGTGGCTGCCTATGCAGTTATTAAAGGAATCGAAGTGATTGTGCGGGTCAACCAGTTTATTCTGCCTTTATTTATACTGTCTCTGGTGGTCTTGCTGGCATTAGCCCTCAGAGATATGGATCTAAACAATCTGCAGCCTTTTCTGGATAAGGGTATCCTGTCCGTTCTGGATGCTTCCCTTGTTCCTGTAGCCTGGTTTGGTCAGATTGTTGTACTCGTATTTTTATTCCCAAAAGTAAACCAGGCAGAGGATATTTTAAAGAATGGCATCTTCGGAATTATTGCTGCCGGTATCCTGCTGACTTTCATTACTGTTGCCACCCTTACTGTTTTTGGGCCGGAATATACGGGTGATATGTACTTTGCTTTTCTATATTTAGCTAAATATATCAAATTCATTACAATTCAAAGGCTTGAATTCCTTGTTATTTTTATCTGGGTATCCGGTATCGTGGTCAAAGTAGCCGTCATGTATTACCTGGAGACAATGACCTTAGTCCGGATGTTTTCTCTCCAAAGCAAGAAGTATATTCTCCTGGGGCTTGCTCTACCCAACATTATTCTACCAAACTTATTATTTGAGAGTCCTGTTGATGTCGGTCATTTTCTTAAGAATATATGGCCATCGATCGCTTTAACGTTTGAGCTGCTGATCCCTGGTCTGCTGTTGCTGCTGACTGTCATCAAAAAGAAAAAAGTGGGGCGTTACCATTGAAGAAACTACTGAAAAAGCTCCGTTTTAGATACATAGGGATCTTCAGCGTTTTGTTCTCACTGTTATTATTCTGTTCAGGATGCTGGAGCAATAAGGAAGTCGAAACGCTGGCTTTTGTCACACTAAGCGGCTATGACTATACCCAAATCAACGGTCAGGATGTTTGGACTGCAGCCACGCTGATCCTGAAGCCGCAAGGCGGTCAGGGACAAGATGAAGGAAAGAAGTCCAGTTTGAGCGGCAATGCAGAACAGCTTCTCACCGGTCAGGGACCAACAATGCAGGATGCAATTAGAAATTATTCCGCAAAACTGCCGACTGTCCCTTTTTATGGTTACGCTACAGGCACGATTATTGGGGAAGAGGCCGCCAAAAAAAAAGTACCTGAGATTATCGAACATCGTTCCCGCTTCCCGCAGACCCGGCCCCGCGATATCCTTTTGGTAGCCAAAGGTGAAGCCAAGGAAATACTTAAGACGAGAGGCACGATGGACCAGTCGTTTTCTACGGAGGTATCCCAGTTTATCGATTTAAAAGCCACAAACACCGGCAAATCTTATGGTATGTATTTCTATAAGTTTGTATCCTGGCTGACAAGCAATGACCGTGATGCCGTTTTACCGCAAATTAAGATTATACCCTTGGAATCGGATAACAAAGAATCCGGAGCTAATCCCAAAACTGAAGGAAGCATTATCGAAGGCCTGGGTGTTTTTCAAGCTGGCCATTTGATGGGCTGGCTTGATCAGGAACAAACCCTTGGTTTTCTGCTGCTGACGCAAAAAATTAACAAAGGCCCGATTTCCATCCCCGTTCAGAAGGACGGAACCATGTTTAACTATTTTCTAAGCAGTTCAACGTATAAAGTAAAACCGGTTGTCTCCAACGAAGAAATATCTTATCAGGTTGCAATTCAGACGAAAGGAGAAATCGATGAAAATAACGGTTTAAGGCTAACTAAAGAAGATATTGAGCAATTAGAACCTATCATTAGTGAGAAACTAAAAAAAATAGCCACCGCAACAGTTAACCAGGCCAAAACCTACAAGGCTGATTTTTTGGGTTTCTCCGAAAAGCTGCATCACAAAGATCCCAAAACATTTCATGCTTTGGGATCGGAATGGCGGGAAGCTTTTGTGAACGCAAATGTTGAAATTAATGTGAAAGCAAAAATCATTAGCACCGGCAGACTGAAAGAAGAATTAGAAGTGAATCCTCCGAATGAATGAAATCCACATCAGACAAATTCGCGCAGGACACCGGCAAGGCTTTGCAGTCCTTCTTCAATTTTATCGTCAGGCATATTCGAAAAATTGATTCGGAAAGTATTTTCCCTGCCGCCGTTCGGGAAGAATGAACCGCCGGGCACAAACGCGACGTTCTTTTTCAGGCTTTTGATCAGCACATCCCTAGCATTGATATCCGCCGGAAGCTCAATCCAGGCGAAAAGCCCTCCTTTGGGTCTGGTAAAGGTGACTCCCTCGGGGAAATGATCCTCCATCAGTTTTACCGTCAGATTGCGGCGTCTTTTGTAGACCTTGCGAATTTTTTCAATATGTTCATCGATATTATACAATTCAAGGTATTTGGCGATTTCTCTCTGCGCCAGGGTGTTGCACTGCAGATCCGTTCCCTGTTTGACAAGGACATATTTTTCAATCACTTTCTGATCCCCGGCGACCCAGCCAATCCGATAACCCGGGCAGAATATTTTGGAGAACGTTCCGAGGCTTAAGACGCAGCCCTCCTGATCAAAAGCCTGCAGGGACGGAAGCGGTTCATCTTCAAAACGCAATTCACCATATGGATTATCTTCAATAATCATAACCTGATGTTTCCTGGCCGCCTTAACCAGATGTTCCCTTCTGGAAAGACTCCAGGTCCTGCCTGTCGGGTTTTGAAAGTCGGGAATGACATAAATGAGTTTAACGTTCGGTGTACTGTCCAGTATCCTGTCCAGTTCCCCAGGAATCATGCCCTCCTCATCCGTCGGCACCTCTTTAAACTCGCAGCCATAAGCTTTGAACGCACTGATGGCAGCAAGATACGTCGGGCTTTCGCACAACACGATATCGCCTTCATCCAAAAAAACCTTTCCTGAAAGATCCAAGGCCTGCTGTGAACCGTGGGTCAAAAGGATACTGTCCGGCTCAAATTGGGTGCTCAGCCGATGATTCATACGTGCTGCGATCCATTTCCGCAAAGGAAGATAGCCTTCAGTCGTCGTATACTGTAAAGCCTCTGTCCCTTCTTCTTCCAGCACAATCCTGCTGACTTCTTTAATTTCATCAACCGGAAACAGCTCCGGCGCCGGGAGTCCGCCCGCAAAGGAGATGATTTCCGGATTTTCCGTAACTTTTAGTATTTCCCTGATTTCTGAAGCTTTCAAATGGTTGATCCTTTTTGCATAGTTATATTCCATAACGTTCTCTTTTTCCTGCCTTTTCGCACAAATTCACATATCTATTAGTATCCCACATTTAAGCGGAAGATTAAAGTCCCAATATCTGCGGAGGTTTTCTTCCTAAGAACCGTTAAGAGCCTTCATCCCCTTCTGAGAATCAACGCCTAAGATCAAACTGCTTTCCTGAACGTTCAGGAATGTTTTACCCCGCGATATCCAGCTCTCTCTGTCATGTGATGATCTAAAATGATATAATTGGTTGCGAGGTGATTTGAATGCAGATCCTAAAAAATGACTGGGACGATTTGCTTCATACGGAATTCGCGAAAGAATATTATCAGAAACTTAGAAAGTTTCTGATCAACGAATATAAGACAAAAACGGTTTATCCCGATAAATACGATATTTACAATGCCCTACATTATACCGCTTACAAGGATGTAAAAGTGGTCATTCTGGGCCAGGATCCCTATCATGGCCCTCAACAAGCCCACGGTTTAAGCTTTTCTGTTCAGCCGGGTGTTCAGGCCCCGCCGTCCTTGATGAATATCTTTAAAGAACTGCACGATGATCTGGGATGCTATGTTCCAAATAACGGATATTTGAAAAAATGGGCCGACCAGGGCGTCCTGCTGCTGAATGCTTCGCTGACCGTCCGGTCCGGTCAGGCCAATTCCCACAGCAACATAGGCTGGTCCCAATTTACAGATAAAATCATTGCGCAGTTAAACGATCGGGAAGACCCTGTCGTTTTTATCCTCTGGGGGAAGAATGCCCAGTCAAAACTGAGCATGATCACGCAACCCAGGCATTGTATCATCAAATCCGTCCATCCCAGTCCGCTGTCAGCCCATGCCGGTTTCTTCGGCAGCAGACCATTTTCCAGGGCCAATCAATTTTTGGCCTCGATTGGCAAGAAGCCTATTGACTGGCAAATAGAAAATCTGCCTGCCTCATTTACCACATCAGCCGGATCGCATCGTCCGTGATTTGGACTGCACCTTCTTTGAGCAGCCTGCCTAACGCCCGCTTGAAGGCAGATTTGCTCATTTGCAGTTCCAACTTGATTTTTTCAGGAGAACTTCTGTCATTGAGCTTAAGCACACCGCCGTTTGCTTTTAACTTCTCAAAAATGACCCGGGCATCCGTCTCTATTTGCTGCGCGATCTCTTGTCTTAAGCTTAATTCCAGCTTGCCATCCTGTCTTACCTTCTTGATTCGGACGTCGACCTTATCACCGATCGCAATGCTGCCATACAATTCCTTATTTGGAATCATCCCGTGATATTGATTATCCACGGCGACAAACGCGCCAAACTCAGGATTAAAGTTATAGACAGTGCCATGAGCATTGTCATTTTCTTTATAAGGAGCGTTCATTTTGAGCAAATCATATATTTTCATTGTGGCATATAACTGATGGCTGTTATTGAGCGCCAATCCCACCAGGTAGGTACCGCCTTTTTTGACCTCACCGACTTGCTCTTTAAGCGGCAGCAATAAGTCTTTCTCCAAACCCCAGTCTAAAAAAGCGCCAAATTCTGTCGTATCGACGACAGTTAACGCAGCCGTTTCACCGAGTACCAACCTTGGTTTTTTTATGGAGGCCATGATCCTTTCTTTCGTATCTCTATACACAAATACTTCAATTTTATCACCTATTTTGACGTTCCTTGGAGCCAGGTTTATCGGTAATAATACACTATTTTGCGTATCGTTCTTTGCATTCAGGATATGCCAATTTTGAGATGTCTTCACGACTTTCAGTTCCTGCATTTTGCCATATTCAATCATCTAAATTCCCTCTTTATTTCATATATCAGATCTTAGTATTTCCTATTATATCTTTATTTAAAAGATTGTACTACCATCGGTCATTTTTATAAAAATCCAGGAAATCATACGAGCGTTGATTCCTGGATCAAACCGTCATCTAATACTTGATTTGCAGTTAATTCACAAGTTCAAATTCGCTGTTTTGCCGATTATAACGAAAGACCTCACCAGTTTCAATGATATAGTACCAGCCTTCCATGGTCAGCGTCTGATTCAGGACTTTTTCCCTGATAAACGGATAAGTTAACAAATGTTTGAGCTGCTCAACAATGTTGATTTGTTCAGTCATCCATTCCCTTTTTGCCATATCTTGTTCCGGGATATCCATTGCTGCTATTTTATCCTTAACCGGTCCGGCCAACTCCAGCCATTTCCGGGTATGCGGAATGGATTCCATTTCTTTCTCCGAGGCATACAGTGATTTGCACCCTCCGCAATTGGAATGGCCGCAGACGACGATATGCTGAACGCCAAGGATATTGATGGCATATTCAATCGCAGAAGTCGTGGCCAGGTATTCCTCTATATTGCGGTAAGGCGGTACGATATTGGCAATATTCCGGATGACAAACAACTCTCCGGGCAATGTCCCAGTGATCAAATTGGGGACCAGTCTTGAATCCGAGCAGCCGATAAATAAAGTGTGCGGGCTTTGGGAATTCCCTAGTTCCTCAAAAAGCTGCCTGTGCTGCTGGAAATCCGTTTCTTTAAATTGAATAAGGCCCTGAAGTAATTTCTCCATATTTTACATCCTTGCTTCTTATTTATAGATAAGCCTTATACACATAAGTCATCTTTCCGGCCATTTTGCCGTCCATAACGATATTTGCGCCGTTGAAAAATTCCTTGATAGTCTTATACCTCGATAATATCCGTTCCTCCGCCCGTAAGACATCTGCCGCCGGCAGCACTCACCACATAGGTGTCTTCCACGCCTACCATGCCAATGTTGGGCAGACCCTTTTTCGGTTCGAGCGCGATGACCATATTCTCAGTGAGTTCCGCTAGAAAACCATTCGTAATCACAGGCAGCTCATCGACATGAAGTCCGACGCCGTGACCCAGAAACTTGACTTGCCGTTCTCCATACCCCATAAAATTCCGCCTGAAGTCTTCACTGAGCGTGCCCATGACAGATTGATAGATTTCTGACGGTATCGCCCCCGGAATCAGCTTCGCTGCCAGACGCTGTTCAACTTCCAGACAGGAACGATGAGCCTTCACGACATCGGCAGCAGGCTTGGCTCCAAAAATGTAGACTTGGGTTTTATCGGAATGATAGCCATTGCAGCCAAAACCAACATCGACAAAAACCAAATCCCCCTTCTTCAGCTTCCTTTCCCGGCTGCCTAACAAAGGAACGGCAGGACACATGCCATATGCCCCTCCGGGCCCGTCAAAGCTGGTCGGATAAAGAGAACTTTCGCCAAAACCGATCTGTCCGGCAACCATTTCCGTCTGGAACATTGAAAACCGGCTGACGCCATGATGTCCAATCTTGATCATGGCGGCATAAAGTTCCGCCACAAAATCAGCCTCGCTCATACCTTCCCTTAGTAGCGGAGGAACAAGTTCATGCAGCAGCTTGCAATGGGCTTTCCCTGCTTGTTCTATCCATTCAAGTTCGTAGGATGATTTGACCGATCTGACCGACAGCACCACCTTGTCCACTGAATGGATATCTGTCATTGTGAAGTATTTCTTCAGCCGCTGCAGCATGGCAAGCGGCACGATTTCTGTCTCGAGATAGGTATTTCCTAGCTCAGGTCCGATCATCCCGGCCGCATCACGGTAACTTTCCATCGGATAGATCGTGGTCAGGGGCGATTCAGCTTTGGCGCGCTCATAGCTTCGGCGTATAAAATAGTGCCGGGTCCGGTCTTTTTGAATTACAAGCATGCCGTCCTGCATTGTTCCTGTAAAATAATACTGATTTACTTTACCCAAAATAAGGACAGTATCCCATTCAGGACAGGTCCGATCCATGAGGCTGCATAAGTGATTCAGTCTCCGGTCAAGTTCGTTTATCATAAGTGCCACAGCCAATTCCTCCGTTAGACAATGTATCGTGTACTTCTCTAGAGTTTACCATACTTTGCGTTTTTTCAAAATGGTGCAATTCCCTGACTATGGGGTTCTTGCATTCTCTTGACAAAAAACTAATTTCAAGCTAAGATTTAAACAATATTTGATACTGTTAAACCGCAGAATGAGAGTAGTAACATGATGTTTGCTGTTTCAAGAGAGCCGCAGCCGGTGGAAAAGCGGTAACAGCACTAATGTGAATGGACTCATGAGGGCCGTGCAGAGATTACAAAGAGTAAGCGTATGCAGGCCGGGAACTCCGCCCGTTATGAATGGAGCGTATGTCCGTCATACGTTTTAAGCGGCGTGTAAACGCAAGTTGGGTGGTACCGCAGAGATCAAAGTCTTTGTCCGATAGTTTGGATAAAGGCTTTTTTTAATAGATTTCCTTTATTCATCGAAGATTAATCAAAAGATAGTTATTAATAATTTGGAAAGGAATGAAGACCATGACAAGCATACCTTACAAAATCTATTTACCTGAAGAAGAGATGCCCAAGTACTGGTATAATGTAAAAGCTGTTATGAAAGAGCTCCCGCCGCCCTTTATCCATCCGGGCACCATGAAGCCCTGCACCGCAGATGATCTGCGGCCGATCTTCTGTGACGAACTAATTGAACAGGAATTGAACAACACGGACGAATATATCGAAATTCCTGAGGAAGTTCGCGAATACTACAGGATGTACCGTCCTTCCCCGCTCGTGAGAGCCTATAATCTTGAAAAGCTGCTGGATACACCTGCAGAGATCTATTTTAAATTTGAAGGCACGAATACTTCAGGTTCCCACAAATTAAACTCTGCTGCTGCTCAGGTCTATTACGCCAAAAAACAGGGTCTGTCTTCGCTGACAACGGAAACCGGCGCAGGACAATGGGGTACGGCCTTATCGATGGCCTGTGCGTTTTATGATATTCCATTAACCGTCTATATGGTGAAAGTATCTGCAGAACAGAAACCCTACAGGAAAGCTGTCATTGAAACCTATGGCGGAAAAGTCATTCCATCTCCTTCCGACACGACGGAAATCGGCCGGAAGATTCTGGCTGAAAACCCCGGCACAGGCGGTTCTCTTGGCTGCGCGATTTCGGAAGCGATTGAAACATCTGTCAAAACCGAAAACTGTCGTTATGTACTTGGTAGCGTACTCGACCATGTCCTGCTGCACCAGTCCGTGATCGGCGAAGAAACCAAGCTTGCCTGTGACAAGTACGGCATTGAGCCAGAAATGATTATTGGCTGTATCGGCGGCGGTTCGAACTTTGGCGGTCTGGTTGCACCTTTCATGGGTGACAAGATCCGCGGCAAAAACAATATCGAGTTTATTGGTGTTGAACCTGCCTCCTGCCCTTCTCTGACCCGCGGCAAATATGCGTTTGATTTTGGGGATACAGGAAAAACGACGCCCCTGATCAAAATGTATACGCTCGGATCAGGGTTCATTCCCTCTCCGAATCACGCCGGAGGCCTCAGGTATCACGGTATGAGCGGAATCGTTTCCAAACTGTACAATGACGGCTATATGACAGCCCGGGCAGTTGAACAGTCCAAGGTATTTGAAGCAGCTACAGCCTTTGCGCGCTGTGAAGGCATCCTGCCTGCTCCAGAATCCGCACATGCTTTGCGGGTTGCAATGGATGAAGCGCTCAAGTGTAAAGAAACCGGTCAAAAGAAGACCATCCTGTTTGGCCTGACTGGCACCGGATATTTTGATATGGCTGCTTATATGAGCTATAACGCCGGCACAATGACAGACTATATTCCGACCGATGCCGATCTGGAAAAAGGCTTTGCTACGCTGCCAAAAGTGGATCTGTAGAATCAGCATTCCTAACAGACTTCGTAATATGGGAATGTATTTAAACACAGCCTACGAAGGGCGTTTCAAATAAATTGAGGCGTCCTTCGTTTATATATCTTGGGTGTTGTAGCTTTGCACAGCGTTATAAATTTTTCGTCCCGAGGCAGGATATTTTAATTATGTGTCGAATTACTACAAAATTGCGTATTATAATATAAACTAAATAAGAGCTGAATCCAGGCTAGCCTGGAGCGGGGGAACTTCTTTTTCTGGGGTGAATCGCATTTTGCGTAGGGCCTATACCTTTGGTCCGAATCCGTCAACTAACCTCGTAAGCTAAGAAAGGTGAAAATTTGATGCATTTTAAGCAGATCATTTGCGTTACCTTGACCTGCCTTAAAAAGATATCATGGAAATCACCGCGCCTGCTCGGTGGTTTATTTATTACTATGATATTAATCGGGTCGTTTGCCTGTTACCTTGCCGCCCCAATGAATGCCATCGCTGTCTCTGTCAACGGAAAACAACTTGGACTTGTCTTTAACCAAAATACTGCAGATACACTTATGGCGTCTGCAGCCAAAGAAAAACCTTACGAGATGGCCTATACCAATATCACCGTCAGCAATGCCGATTATCTTCGTTCTGCGCTGCGGCCAAACAATGTTGAAGAAAAAATTAACCAACCCTACGACGCCTATCAGTTCGCCATCAATGGTACTGCGATTGCCGTTTTGCCAGATGCGGGAGATATTGATCAGGTCTTAAAAGAGTTTCAGGCCTATTACGTGAAACCCACGAAAGATAATGTCGTGACTTCCGTTAAGATCGCCGAAGACGTCACATTCTCCAAAACAACCGCCGGGCTTTCCCAAATTCAATCACCTGAACAAGTTTTGAAATCTTTGATTGATCATAACTCCCTTACGGTCATCTGTCAGGGGAAATATACGGAAACCCAGAAAATCCAATATGATACCATCACCAAGAAGGATTATAAGCTCGGCTTTGGTAAAAAAGAAGTGATTACGGCAGGCAGTGACGGATCGAAGTCCGTAACCTATTCTTATGTCCAGAGTAACGGCAAGTATTCGGAAAAGCAGGTTGTCAAGGAAACGATTCTCCAGGACGCTGTGACGGAAGTGATTGCCGAAGGCCCGACTGCCAAGCCGATCCTGGTTGCTTCCAGATCCAATAGCTATTCAAATGTCGTTGATTATGCACTGGGCTATGTCGGATGCCCGTATGTTTATGGCGGAATAAGCCCCGGCGGGTTTGACTGTTCCGGATTTACCCGCTATGTATACGCTGCGGCCGGTGTCTCCCTTCCCCATTCCTCTTTCGCGCAGTATGCTTCCGGTGCCCCGGTTGGCAGGGATGAGCTGCAGCCGGGAGACCTTGTCTTTTTCTCGACCTATGCCCGGGGCGCCTCACACGTCGGTATTTATATTGGCGGAGGACAATATGTGCACGCCTTTAATTATTCAACCGGCGTTGTCGTATCCAATCTAAGCGCGCATTCGTCCAGTTATCTTGGTGCCCGCAGATATTAACAACTTTACTGGCAAGAGTTATCGAAACGAGTAGGATGATGCTAATAGTTAACTTTTAGCATCATTTTTATTTGCAAATCTCTTTCCTAATCTCTTGCACTCTGTAAGACCTCACCCATCGAGATTTGATTGATCTTCCTTCTACTTAAGGCTTTAGCCAGCGTATAGGTCAGGTAAATGATGATAAAGCCAACGATGATATACGGATAGCTGATCGTAACCGGCATTGCCAGATTGACACTCTCTGTCAACGACTTGAACATCATACTCATGGAAGCTAGGATCAGCGGAATCCCAAGAAGATAACCAATCACAATGATCCCTGATGAACTATTGAGTATCAGGGAATTCACTTCTTTTTTACGATAGCCGAATATTTTCAGGAGTGAGATCGTTTCTTTATTTTCCTCGATGACCAGCGATGTAACGATCAAACGCCCCCATCGGCTTACAGATCCTTTTGGTGCCCCGGATAGAATTAAAAAATTGAATTTTTCTTTCCAATCCAGTATATTTATACGGGTAAGCAGCAAATTCATTGGCAATTATATTGATTATTATCATAGAACATATGAATGATCCTATCTGAAAATGGAGGGAAGAAAGAATGGATACCATTGCTTTAATCATTGCGGTTGTTCTCTTTATTGCGGGTATTGTTGGAACTGTTCTTCCCGTTTTACCCGGCGTCATTTTGATCTATGCAGGAATGCTGGTCTATGGCTTCATGACAGGCTTCGCAACGTTAAATGCCTACTTTTTCATCCTGCAGGCCCTGGTCGTAATCCTGCTGTTCTTTGTGGATTATTTTGCCTCGGCTATCGGAACGAAACGCTTCGGCGGAAGCAAGCAAGCAGCCTGGGGCGCAGTGATCGGCACTATTCTGGGTTTGATCGTTCTTGGACCGCTTGGTATTATTCTTGGTCCGTTTTTGGGGGCGATTGCAGCCGAACTGATCCGTGGTACGGAATTAAAGAAGACAATCCGAATTGGTTTAGGTACACTGCTCGGTGTCCTTGGCGGTACGGCTGTCAAAATCGGTGCCGAAATCATTATGATTATCTATTTTTTCGTGCGCATCTATTAATGACTTTGCATAAATATTCTATAGAAAGCACATTTCCCCTTTGATTTTCTGACAGAAATATTAATTTCATTCTTTTCGCAGAATGGAATTTATCCGCCTGATTTTTTCTTTTTAATGAAATATGCTATACTGTTCCGAGAAAAGAGTAAGATTCCTGCAAGTATTTGCAGGCTTTATTTTTAGAAAGCGTGGCTCTGCAGCATGAATATCCTGAACCGTTTTGTTCGTTATTATAAGCCTTACCGCCTGTTGTTTTATACGGATATGCTTTGTGCAGTGATTGTCTCCGCCGTCGATCTGTCCTTCCCTCAAATCCTGAATCACTTAAGCAAAAATGTTTTTACTCAAGGCAGAGAAGTGATCCTGCACAGCATCGGCTTTTTCGGCGCAGCATTGCTGACACTCTACATAATCCGCTACTTTTGCCAGTATTTTATCACTTGCTGGGGCCATATCATGGGAGCCCGGATGGAAGCCGACATGCGCAGAGATTTATTCACGCACTTTCAGCGTCTGTCTTTCTCTTACTATGACCAGAACAATACCGGTGAGCTGATGTCCAGACTCGTCAACGACCTTTTTGACATTTCCGAACTGGCGCATCACGGACCGGAGAATATCTTTATTTCCTTCCTGAAAATTATCGGGGCATTTGTCTTGCTGATGCTGCTGAATGTGCCAATGACTCTTATCCTGCTCGCTGTCACAGCAATTATGGTGATTTTCAGTATTCAGCGTAACCTCAAGATGAAAACGGTCTTCCTGGATAACCGGATCAAAATTGCCAAAGTCAACGCAAGCCTTCAGGATAGTCTGGCTGGAATCCGGGTGGTAAAGTCCTTTGCCAATGAAGAAGCAGAAAAAATGAAATTCCGGAAAAGCAATCAGGACTTTCTGGCATCCAAAGCTGGCAGCTATAAAATGATGGGAGGTTATTTTGCCTGGAATTCCTTCTTTTCCGGGCTGCTTTATATTGTCGTCATTGTCTCCGGCGGCCTGTCCATTGCCGGTGGATCACTAACACTTACGGAACTTGTCATTTACCTGCTTTACATCAATATCTTTGTTCAACCATTGGAAGTACTGATTAATTTTACCGAACAGTTTCAAAAGGGTTTTGCCGGGTTTAAACGCTTTGAGGAAATTATGAAGACAAAACCTGATATTATCGAAAAACCAAACGCCCTGCCTCTGGAAAACGTCAAAGGTGAAATAGAATTTTCCAATGTTTCTTTCCGATACAACCTCGATGATGATGTCCTCCAGAATGTCAGCATCCGAATTCCTACCGGAAGTAAAGTTGCTCTGGTGGGTCCCTCTGGCGGCGGAAAGACAACATTGTGCTCCCTGCTCCCCCGTTTTTATGACGTTACCGAAGGAACCATTACGATTGACGGTAACAATATCCGGGATATCACGCTGGAATCCTTAAGAAATGCGATCGGGATCGTGCAGCAGGATGTCTATATGTTCAGCGGTACGATCAAGGAGAATATTGCCTACGGCAAAGCAAATGCCTCCGACCAGGAAATCATCGAGGCTGCCTGCAGTGCCAACATTCATGAATTCATCATGTCTTTGGAACTCGGTTATGACACGTTCGTCGGTGAACGGGGCGTCCGGCTTTCGGGAGGACAAAAACAGCGACTGTCGATAGCAAGGGTATTTTTGAAGAACCCGCCGATATTAATCCTGGATGAAGCGACTTCGGCACTGGATAATGAAAGTGAACGCTATATTCAGGAGTCCCTGTCCAAGCTATCGCATAACCGGACGACGATTATTATTGCCCATCGCCTGAGTACCATTAAAAATGCTGACGAAATCATTGTCATTTCGGATGAGGGCATCCAGGAAAAGGGCACACATCGCGCGTTGATTGATCTTAACGGGATCTATGCCCGGTATTACAACATGCAGTTCGAGGGAAACGATAGATAGCAAAACCAGCCGGAGTAAAGCAAAACAACGCAAACGTATTCAAAGTAATTGTTGTCCATGAGCTTAATGATCTGCATTATTTTGTCAAAAAATTTTACGGAAAATTTACTAAAATAAAATTATTGTAATTTGACAAAAATAAGTTGGGGTCATAATTGCTTATGGAGGTAAAAAAAGAATGGATGAAAAAAACAAGAACATTTTAGCTTCTGCCAAGAAAGACATGGAAGTCAGTGAAGAAATCGGTGATCTAAGAAGCCAGTTATCCGCAATGGAAAACACCATGAATCAGTTAAAACAAGTATCATTTAGTAGCTTTTCTTCTCAGGGTACAGTAAATCAGAACGAAATCATTCAACAGAGCCAACAGGCAGCCAATCAACTGCAGCAGCAAATTCAGGGCTTCCGTAACCAGACCCAGCAGCAGAAACAGCAGGCGGATCAACAGCTGCGACAAGCTATCCAAACGGCAATGACCGCTTTGACACAGGCCAATCAGCAGATCCAAGCTCACCAGGTACTGGAACAGATGGGTCAACTTATTGATCAGACTCAAGGCCAGTTATTTCAGATGAGCCAGCAGAGCCAAAATATGGTCAGCCAGCAGGGCCAGCAGCCTTCTCAGTATGGCCAAAGCATGCAGGGTCAGGGTATGCAGGGACAGAGCAGACCGAGTCATTAATCTCAATTTATCAATCCCCAGTATTTGCATACTGGGGATTTTTACATATTATATCCATATATTGGTATTCTATTAAGGAGGAAGGAAGATGTTATTATTTAACAGAGATGCCTCATATTCTTATCATCAAAGCATGCAGCAATCAACCTGGGATGAGTCAATAACTGAGACTGGGACTGGGACTGAACCTGATTCAGCACTAGCAACAGAAGAAAATAAATCTCATACCGGGTCTGTCTCAGTTGGCACCGGTAACGAAGACCTTGATGAAATCATTGAAATTGCCGGTTATTCCTATGATGCGCAACAGGATATTTTTATCTCGAATATGAAGCCCTGGCAAAGGTATATCGGTTACTGCCGGCTTTTTGATGAGGCTGCCGCACCGCTTGGCATGATTATCGACTGTGAACCCATAACCTTTGATTACCTCAACGAAAAGTGGATGGTTGGCCTTTGGAAAGGTCAATATGATTTGGTCAGCGGCGGTGAAATCGGCCTGTATAAGTCAAACGGTCTTGTTTACCAGTCGGTCAACGATAAGGAGCTTCTGGACATGTCGTATACCATCAAGAAGAATGGAAAAGAACTTTTTTCCAGAAAAGCAAAACATTGGTGGCTGACCGGTTTCAAACTCGGCGAATTTGCTGAGCCGGATGAGCTGACAATGGATATCTGCCTCACATTAAAAGATGTTAATATGAGGAATGCTTTTCTCGCAGGAATGCGTAAAGCCGGCTACAATGAGCACGATTTAGCCGTACAGGATAACAGCGTAAGCTTCACGTTCGATATCCCCAAGACGGCCCAGCCCTGGACACGCACACGATTGACTGATCAGTTGATCCAGCGCAAAAATAAATTCTTATGTGAAAAATATCAGGAAATGACCGGCTCTGAGGGTACCGTCCAGGAAAGACTCAAACTGTTGGAAAAACAAGATCCTGGAATGTACAAAAAAGTGAAGAAAATCGGCAAACGCACCCCTTCTCTGGAAGCCTGGATGGAAGTATTGATGACAGCTCTGATTATTATCCTCTTCTTAAGAGCCAATATCGTGAGATTACAACGTTTAAGCATTGAATCCTAAAATTCTATTCATTTTAAAAATTTTATTAGTCACGGACAAACCTGTTCCAGAGTTTGTCCTTTCTACATAAAATGTCATTGTCAAATATTCTAAAAATCTGTTTAAGGGGCGAATCCGATGTTATTTCACAAACCCAACGCTTTCATTCGCTATCCTATTCAAACCGGGGTCTCTAATCCGGAAATTGTGAAAAGTCTTGCGGTTCCCGCTCAAGGTACCGGTGACCCCGATTTGGATCAGGTAATTGAAAATGCCGGTTATCGGTATGATCCGAAACAGGATATTTTTTACGCGACTTTAAATCCATGGCAAAGGAATGCCGGGTATTGCCGAATTTATGATGAGGTATCAGCCCCGACGGGTATGATTATTGATTCTGAACCGGTTTATTTTGAATATGACGGCAAGAAATGGATGATTGGCTTCTGGAAAGGTCAGTATGATCTGGTAACCGGCGGAGAAATCGGGATTTATACCGGGGCATTTCATTTTACGCTTCCGGGAATTTTCAGCGGAATGTTTTATAAATCCGTAGACAACGATGAATTGCTGCCGATGTCCTTCGTGTTAAGGAAGAATGGAAGCGTGCTCTTTACCCGATCAGAAAAACACTGGTGGCTGACAGGTTTTAAATTAGGCGAATTTTCTGATCCTTCGGAATTAACGATGGATATTGATCTTGCTTTTCCGAATACAGCAATGCGGGACGCTTTTCTAAACGGTTTAAGAGATGCCGGATACAATGACCAGGAATTTTATTTTTCCGGAAATAACGTATCTTTCACTTTTGCCAAGCCGCATACCGTCCAGCCAAGAACGCGGAAATCCAGTACAGACCGGCTCATTCAGGCTAAAAACAAATTGTTATGTGACAAATATCAGGAAATCACGGGTCCTTATAGCACAATGCAGGATAAAATGAAAGCGATTGAGAGCCTGGCCCCACAGTTATATCAAACCGTCTTAAGACTCGGAAAGAGCAAGGAATTTTATGAATTGTGGATGAAGGTTCTGATCCTGGGTTTAGTCGGCCTTTTTGGTTACAGAAGAAGCAGAGAGCTTTTCGAACATCAAAGAATCAGTTGATAGCAGCAATTATCGGGACAAAAGGTCCCTTTTTTTTGCCTATTTTTAACGATCCCCTCCCAAACCTACCTCTATATCTCTTCGTTATTTAGGAATAAACAGTTTGTTATGATGACAGCATTCAAAGAATCTTTTTTTATACCACTTGACCGCCTGATAAAAATGATACCAGTCTGATTCTGCAAAATGATCAGCAAGAATCACATTGTCTACTCTCCTGTTATTAAAGGTTTGGGGATTAAAATTTTGAAACGCTTTTCTCAGCCATTCACTCTCCTGATAGACAATGCCAGGCCATTCATTTTTCTGAAACATCCCGTATTCAAGCATGAAGGCAATCCAGCTTTCTTCCCTGTTTTTATCCGAATCTTTATTAATCAGCTGGCTCATAAGCTTAGGGGTATCATCAAATTGATAATTTGAATCACGGAATTCAGGATGTTTTTTTAAATAAATCTCAAGGTACCCTTTTATTTTGGCCAAAGACCGCTGATACCTTTCTTTGTTATCAATCTCCACAACGGTGTATCTGCCCGCGAAGGCATCGCTGCTGTCATACCGATACGACCAAACAAGGTAAGGCAGATCAGGAAAGGTCAAAGCCTGCCCGTGTCCATAAGCGGGCACAACACGGTCAAACATTTCGTCATATTTTTCTCCGCATAACTGTTTAAACAAATACAGAATCAGATCAGGTATTCCTAAGTAAACTTCATTGCGCGCTCCGCAATGATTAATATCATTCACTTTGCTGAGCACGCCGCTGAAACCCTGATGCGAAAAAGTGTCGGCATAAGCATGCAGAACAATCCCAAATTTAATCAGATTATTGTCGTCCAGGGCCTCATTTAAAAGTGCCAAGACCACCGGCGACTCCTCTTTACAGCGGAGTTTCTTCGTGAAGTTTTCTCCTTTGCAGCCAGGGACAAAATGAAAAGCACAAGTATTGTTGATCATTGCCTCGTAATTAAACGTTTTTATTTTAAAATAGGAATGACAGGTTGCCATATTTAAAAAAACAGCACGGTTATCAGAGCGGTCAACGCTGACTTCCGGTGCCGGATTTTGAATCGTCATCAGATTGATTTTGGCATCATCGACATATTGCGAAGCATAGGCAATTTTTCTGGAACTTTCCTTGTTGAACCCGCATGACCTGCAAAATGCCAAAAGCGCATAATAATGAATATCTCTTTTCAATAGAAGGTTCCTCCTTTGCCATGTCCATCTTGATCTTATAAAAACCTTCAAGATAATATATGGAAATGGCAAAACGGAAGTGAACCTTTTTCTATTCCTTCATCCCGGTATAGATAAGAATCGCATCTCGTAAAAAGACTGCTGTCCCAGGCTGCTTCTTATCATAGTAGGCTGTAAACCTTGGGTCATCAACATACATCTGTCCCAGACCGGCATGTGCTTCTTTGCTATATTCCTTCCAAAAATAGCTCAGCCAGTTACGGTGCAGATCTGCGGCTTCCTGAGCAAGCCCGGAGCCAGGATCACCTGTTTGGAAAGCAGCCTCCAGCTTTTCCGTAATCATGACAGAAAGCTTAGTCATTTCTTCATACTCCTCAGGTTTCATGCCCTGAAATTTTTGATTGGACTGATCGACAACATCATCTCCATATTTTTGGCGGATTTCCTCCCCATAAGCTGCTTCATTTTCCTGAATCATCTTTTTCTTGAATCCTTCAAATTTTTCTTGGTCAGACATGGTCATTCTCCCTTCATAAGACGCAATCGTTTTCTCAATATTCACGATCAGACTTTCAAGCTGCGCTTTTTTTTGCAGCAGCTGTGAAAGGTGCTCCCGAAAAGCTTTTAGTTCATTAAAAGACGGTGAATTGATCACTTCCTTAATCATTTCCAGCCCCATACCCAGTTCACGATAAAACAAGATCTGCTGCAGCCTGTTTACTTCCGCCTGTCCGTATAGGCGATAGCCTGAAGAATTAACCCTGGCCGGCTTTAGAAGCCCCATCTGATCATAATACCTGATTGTTCTGGGGCTAATGCCTGCCAACCGGCTAAGTTTTCGTACCGAATATTCCACACCGCTCACCTCAAAATCAGGATACACCTTGACGCTGCGTCAATGTCAAGAAAAATATTTTCGATGCTTTGGGACAAAATAGGATATAATATTACAATTATAAGCTATTTATGGTAATATCATGAAAGTGAAGAATAATAAGGAGGGATTTATATGACGTCGCAAGACAATATGAAAGAATCTTTTGCAGGCGAATCTCAAGCTAACCGAAAATATACCGCTTTCGCTCAGAAAGCTGAAGAAGAAGGATATAACGGCGCTGCCAAGCTATTTCGGGCAGCAGCTGAAGCTGAAGCCCTGCATGCGTTAAGCCAGATGAAAGTGCTGGGTATGCTAAAATCAACAGAAGAAAATCTCAAAGCTGGGATTGATGGTGAAACTTTTGAGTTTACCAAAATGTATCCGCGTTTTCTGGAGAAAGCAAAAGACGAAGGCAATTCTGAAGCACAAAGAGTTTTTCACTTAGCTAACGAGGCTGAAAAATCGCATGCCGCTTTATACAAAGACGCACTTAAAGATTTAACCGCAGACAATGACTACTATTACTGCCAGGTCTGCGGCTATATCCATAAAAACGAAGCACCGGAAAAATGCCCCGTTTGCGGTGCACCTTCTTCAAGATTCAAGAATGTCCAATAAACCCATCAAATATGCTGTTGCAACGCTGCCGACAATTTTGCCGGCAGCGTTTTTATTGTTTGGGCTCTGTGTTAAATGTTAGGGGTAACCTAAACAAGAGTATATCTTAACCAATATGATGCTGATTTTTGAGTTAAGCTGAGGCTGACGACATGGTGCCATCCGCTTGTCGGCTGTTGTGCCATCCATGGCACAAACAGCCGCGTTCCGCATCCAAGCTCCACTTGGCGCGGACAGCACCGTGTCGTTGATATCCCGTCCATTTAATCTTCATGTAAAGAGACAGATCTTCTTTGCTGGGGCTTATTGCTGCTCTGGATGCTTCAAATATTGTAGCCTTACACAGATATGGAGTCGAGCGTTAAGTGTCAGTGGCGTTAAGCGAGCAAAAACCGCAGCGTCAAGACATGCCAACGGTGAACATTCTAAAAAGCCCAGAGGTTTTGGCATGTTAGCGAGGATTTGTGCGAGTAGCCACGAAAACGTGCAAGCGGAATATCTGTGTAAGGCTACAATTGCCCAAGAATTTGAAAAGAAGCGACTCAAAATATGAATTCTCTATACGTGCGGCTTGTGTTTAGCTCTATCCTTGCTTATTGACCGGTTTTTCTTCGATAAAAGCACAGGAAGATCAAGCCAATTAGAGAAGAAATCGTAACTGTCAGATACACCTGCTTAAATCCGCTGTTTAAGGTTTTTTGGAATTCTGATTCAATGACTGTGCTTCTCTGATCAACCTCCGCGAGATAATTTTGTTTGGCTGTGTCAAAAGCTCCCGGGATGGCATCTTTTAAGACCGTCATTTTTTCTATCGTATCCCGGAAGGATACGCTTGACTGGGGCATCGATTCCACAACCGTAAGCTCATCAATTCCGTTTTGAATCCCGGTTTGAATATTCGAAATCATATCCGGAGCCATGCCAGCAAAGAAGCTCCCTGCAATCAATTTGCTGTTCTCCGTGATGGTCGTAACGTCAGAAGATTTTATTTTCTCCATCAGCTCGTCAGGAATTTGATAGTCACTGCTGCTGTTCATATTGATTTCAATCTTTTCCAGATAGGAAAAGTCAGACATATCGGCGGTTGCCAGAACATTTTTCATCATTGGATTGCCTTTCATCTCATTAATTTCTGTTGTAAGTTCCTGCGCATATGGCAGTCTCGGCATGGAGACTTCTTTAGGCAGCAGGTTCATCACATTATTCTGAACTTCCACTCCGGCATGTGCCAGAAAACCAACCATGATCGCAGGCGCAATCGCCGTTCCGATCGAGCGGACAAGCGACAAGGCTGCGAGTGCCGAATTGGACTCTTCATCTTTGGTATTTTCCAGCATCATATAGTTTAAAGGCGTCCCCATCGTAAAGCCCATACCAAGGCCCATGAGAACCAGGCTTATGTTTACCGTCAGCATACTGGGATGGTCAGCTGTGACAAAGATTAAGAACAACGAACCAACCAAAGAGATCAAAAAGCCGAGACCTAAAATCAGTTTAGGTCCGTATTGATCAATCAGCTTCCCGGATATAGGAGCGCCAACCCCTGCAAACAAACCAAGAATGATGACGAAATAGCCGCCGCTTCCGGAAGCGATTTTCAGTGAGTTTTCAGCAAACTGCGGTACAAAAATCATCCCCATTAACACAATTCCGGTAATAAAGGCAATGATAAAGGTGATCATGATCCGTGAGTTTGTAAAATACGATAAGTTCATCACCGGATCCTCCGCCTTTTTCTCAGCCAGGATAAAGAAAGGAACAAGAAGCACAAACAGGATTAGGAAAGGATAAACACTCGTACTGATTAAAGTTGACTTGAAATCAAAAAAGTCAATATTCTTGAGTCCATACATTAAAGCGAGAATCATCACGGTCAGAATCAAGATTCCGCCGATATCAATCTTTTTGACATTGTCATTTCTGTTATTTGGCAGACAGAGGAAGCCGGCGATTAGGATAAACAGCGTGATCGGCAGATTCACATAAAAGATAAACTGCCAGTTACTGCTGCCGAAGATATCCAGAATGGCACTGCCTGCCGAAGCTCCGAAAATATTGGCAATCCCGTATACTCCCCCAACCAGTCCCAGGGCCATCCCCCGTTTTTCCGGAGGAAATGTTGTACCAAATTCAGCAGTCGCAACCGGAAGGATTCCACCTCCGCCAAACGCCTGGACGACTCTGGCCATAAGCAAGACCGTAAAGCTGTCAAACCCCTGAGCTAAACCGCAGAACAATGATCCAAGACCAAAAAGAAAGATACTGGCAAGATAAATGTATTTGCGTCCGAACATATCGGCAAGTTTACCCATGATCGGAATACTGGCCGCATAAGCCAGTGTATAAATCGTAATCATCCAGATCCCGGTTTTTTCATCGACCATCAAATGACTTTGAATAACTGTTCTGGCCGGTGTGACAATTCCCGTGTCAATTGCACCCATAAAAATGCCGAGCAGGTATAGAATCATAATGAGAACGAAGCTGTTTTTTGTATTTGATTTGTTCAATTTGCTTAACTCCCATCTTTAGATTTTTAATTGGTCAAAATTTTCTCGCATTCGTTGACAGCTTTCATGCTGTTGGCAGCAATGACCGACATTATTTTTTGGAACTGTACGATGTCTTCTTTGTTAAGTCCTTCATAGATGGCTGTATGCCAGTCAGTCAGGATTTCCTGCATGTTGTCCATGATTTCCAATCCCCTTGGCGTCAGGGTTATTATTTTCTCGCGGTGGTTTTCAGGGTTTATCATTCGATTCACATACCCTTTTTCTTCGAGCTTGCTTAAGCTTTTGGCAACCGCTCCCTTGTCAATCACAAAAAAAGCGGCAATCATATCTTGATTTACCTGATCGTTTTTAGATAAAAACATCAGAATTTCTTGTTCCGAATGCCCCAAATGATATTTACTCAACCTTCTCATTGAATAAATGCGATTAAACCTAAATATGACCGACAGGTCTTTCATCAGCAACACGAATCACCCCTCTTTACATATAGTTGTCCTTGCAACTGTTGTACTAACAACTATCTTATTCGTTTTTTTTATGTCTGTCAATAGACGACATCAACCCACATCAACCCAATACATATAAAAATCTCTGATAGCGTGGACAAGTACAATCTAAAGAATAACCATAAGAATAACAAAATAACAAGATAACAAGATAACAAGATAACAAGATAACAAGATAACAAAAATCCGTTGAAACAATATTTCAACGGCGGTGCATCAGTCAATATATTCAGTAAATATACCCGAAGCAAGGATTTCTAAACAAATTTTTCTTTTTGCAGTTTATAGAGAAAATGCAACAGTATTTTTTGCGGCAGGATTTTCGTAAAGACAAAGGCAGCCTTCATTAATATCCCGGGAATAATCACCCTTTTATGTTTAAGCATCCGGTCAACCGTATACCTGGCTACATAAGGGCTGTCCAGTGCTTTTACCCCAAACGTGATCTTGGCATTTTGTTCAAACTCGGTATGTACCGGCCCTGGACACAGTACTCCTACATACACTTTGCTGTTTGTCTTTTGCAGCTCCTTATATACAGCTTCCGTCAGTCTCAGCACATAAGCTTTCGAAGCATAGTAGGCAGCCATCAAAGGCCCCGGTAAAAAGGCAGCTGAAGAAGCCACATTTAATATATATCCCCGGTTACGCCGCTTGAAATCCTGCAGAAACAGTTTCATTAAGATATGAACTGCTTTGATATTGATCTGGATCAATTCCAATTCTCTGGTAAGGTCCGTCTGATCAAATTCGCCGTACACAGCAAACCCGGCATTATTGATCAGTATATCAATCTCCTGATTTTTAACCAGGTCATAGAGTCGGAAACAGGATTCCTCCTGCGCAAGATCGAGGCTGATCGTCTGGACATTGCAGGAAAGCTCTTCCTTTAATTCTTCCAGCCTGTCAAGACGCCGTGCAACCAGGATTAAATCATACCCTTTCGTGTTCAGCACTCTGGCAATATCCCGGCCAATACCTGAACTGGCCCCGGTGATTAAGGCTTTCATATCCTGTACTGTTCCTTTCTACCTTGTGGCATCCTTCAACTTCTGAAGTTCCTCTCTCGAAAACAGGTAGGTCTCGTTGCAAAAATGACACTTGGCTTCCGCCTGGCCGTCGGTTTGAATGATCTCTTCGATTTCCTCTTTGCCTAAGCTGGTCATCGCATTGCCGATCCGCTCCTTGGAACACTGGCATTGAAATTTCACCGGCATTTTCTCCAGTACCTGAACATTATTTTTGCCTAAAATTTCTCCCAGCATTTCCTCTGGCGTAAACCCATGCTGAATCATCGTTGAGACCGGGGTAATTGTTTTAAGATGTTCTTCAATTTCAGAAATAGTCTCTTCGGCCGTTCCGGGCAATAGCTGGATAATAAAGCCGCCGGAAGCCTGAATAGTATGATCCGGCGCTACCAGGACACCGAGTCCGACCGAAGAAGGAATCTGTTCGGATTTGACGAGATAATAGGTAAAGTCTTCCCCGATCTCTCCGGAATATAACGGAACCTGCCCTGTAAAGTAATCCCGCATACCCAGGTCCTTAACAACAGACAATGTGCCTTCAGAACCTACAGCTCCGCTAACGTCTAATTTCCCGATCCGATTTAGATCCAAATGCGTTTGAGGATTGGTGACATAGCCCCTGACTTCCCCGTGCGCATTGGCGTCAACCAGGATAATACCCAACGGGCCGTTGCCTTCAATTTTGACAGTCAGTTGTTCATTGCCTTTGAACATTGCCCCGAGCATTAGACCGGCGGTTAGTGTCCGGCCGAGTGCCGCCGATGCTGTCGGCCAGGTCTGATGCCTGCGCTGGGCTTCACCGACGGTTTCCGTCGTCAAAACTGCGTAAGCGCGTACCTTGCCGTCATAACCCAAAGCCTTAATCAAATAATCGTTCATTTCAATCTCCTTATCTATCGTTGAAATTGATCTTCAAGGACAAACAAAAGGCTGAAGAAATCTGTCATCAGCCTTAGAAAAAGCTTTTTTAACACCGTCACTATTAGATCATAATTAGCACGAAAGTTCAATATTCTCTGAAAAAAATCAACGAAATAGATGGATAAAACGCTCCCAGAACGATAGCCTTCCTGGCTCCGTGACTGTGGCCTTTTCATCTGCTGCAGCTTTCAAATCCGGGGTCCGGATAACAAACTGAATACTTCTCGGGGAAATCTGCGAGGACACAAAAGATACCGGCTTTATCTCATTCCCGCTGGCAAATGAAAGTGTTTCCAGCAATCCGGAAGCTTCGTCAATACCGTTTTTAAATTGTTTTTGCCCGTCTATCAATTTTTGAACCTGATCAGGCAAAACCGCTGAACTGGATACTAGCTGATTGAAGCCGTCGGTTATCGCAGCTGTACTGTTGGCCAGTGCCACAGCACCTGTTTTTAATTCCGCCCCCTGCTGCGCAAATTGATCCAACCCTGCTGAAAATTCAGTAATACCTTGCGCAGACTGGGCTACGCCCGTTGTATAGTTGGACAGGCCGGTGCCATATTGGGATAATTGAGCCTTCATGGTTCCGATCTGCTGGAGGTAAGCCTGTCTTTGTTCAGCGGGCAGAGAATTCAGCAATGGAGTTAATTGATCCATCATGGCAGTTATACCGGAGGAAAGGTTGGTATACTGAGATGCAAGTTCCTGTCCCTGCTGGGAAAGCTGAACTGTACCGCTGCTGATCTGCTTAAACTGCGACGCGAGACTCGATGCTCCGGCTGAATATTGTTCTATCCCCCGACGCATCGTGCCGGTTCCCTGCTGAAGTTTGGCAGAGCCCAAAGCAATACTTGCCATGCCTTTATTCAATTCGATTAAACCGTCCTTCAGCTTCTCCGTACCGGAAACAATTTGCCCGGCTCCACGTGACATTTGCGTTATACTTCCGGTATCCATGTTAAGATTCAGGAAATTGGAACTGTCAAAATAGGAGCAGGTCATCGTCATGGACGCCATCTGGAACTTTTCAGTATCATAAACCACTGTATATTGAGCATTTTTCTGCGGAAGCACCATGTAGGCCAGCGTCAGGGTCTTGCCGGAAATCATGGCGGAAGCGCCTGATGAAGAAAGAACCGTATTTTCATCCAGATCCAGCGGCAGCTGGACCTGACAAAGATAGTTCTCTCTGTAATACGCTTTGGCTTCAGCATTTGGCTGAACTTTGAGCGTAATTTCAATCCTTCCTTCTTTGCCGACAATGTCTTCGGGCTTAACCTTCTGGCCGTTCAGCCGATAGGTAATACTAAACGCAAACGGCAGTTCTCCCTCAGTCAGTTTGCCCTGATAGTAGAAACCTTTGTCCCGTGCCGGCAGCTGCCAGGAAATTCTGCCATCGGCGAGCACAGGAGTTTCACTGCCGGAAAGGTTGGTAATCGAATCGTAGACACCGTAGTCTAGGTAAATGCCGGACTCAGGCGTATCAATCCTATTGACGACTGTAATGCCGGAAATACTCCCATCCGTTTTCAGGTCCGCATAAACGGTCTCATCTTTGACAACGGTAATATTGGGGTTGCTTGCTGTGCTCTCTGTATCTGAAGCAGATGCGGATAAAGAAAATACGGGAACCAGCAGCATTACAGTCAGAAAGCATGCGATCGGTTTTTTCATCAGATTGTCTCCTCCCTCCCACTTTCTTTCACAGAGAAAGTGGTCTTTATGATGATCTTATCAAACGTCATCAGCAGTACCGGCAGCAAAACAAGGACCATCAGTCCTGACAGTGCGGCTCCCCTGCCCAGCAAAATTCCAATATCGCTGATTGCTTTAATCTGGGAAAGCAGTCCTTCCGCAAAACCCGCCACGGCAAGAATCAGAGCTGAGATCATCACTGTGTTTCCGGCAGTATTCAACGCTGACAGCACTGCATCTCTGGGTTTTTGCGTCTTCCTGAATCCGAGATAGCGGTTGGACATCAGGATCCCATAATCGATTGTTGCGCCAAGCTGGATGGAACTCACCACCAGATAGCCGATAAACACCAAGCTTGATCCCTGAAAATATGGGATACCCATGTTGATCCAAATAGAAGACTCAATAACGCCGATCAGCAGAATCGGAACAGAGATAGAACGGAACGTCAGTAGAATAATCAGACCCACGGACAGAATTGAAAACAGGTTAACTGTACGCGTATCATATTCAACCGTATTCTTAATATCGGCAATACTGGTGGCATTCCCGGCGGCATACCATTCGTCAGGGTAATACTTCTGCACCGACTGTTCAAGTTCTGTAACGGCTTTGGAAGTCTCGGGCCTTTCACCGGTAATGTTCATAAGAACGATCATCCGGGTATAATGTTCTGACAGGAACATATCCTTAACGCTTTGCGGCAGTAAAGAACGTGGTACAGCAGGATCTGCCAGCGTAACCAGGGTCTGAACATCGCGGATATATTTCTGTTTCTTCAGTTCCTCAGCCAGCTGAATTTCCGAAGAAATATCATCATTAGGTATAAGTACAACGACAGGATTATAGATGCCGAAGCGGCTTTCAATGTTCTTTCTTTCCTCGGCAATGGTCCCCTCACTGGAACTTCCGGAAGTATTGCCATATAAAAAGTCGGTATTCTTTTGTGCCAGGAAAGACGGAATAATAACTATCAAGGCCAGGGCAAACAGTAGATATTTTACTTTAATTGCACCCTGCCCTATCTTCTTAAACGGTGGAACGAGGGGTCTGTGCCGGGTTTTATCAATTGTTTTGTGGAAGATCGCGATCAGAACCGGCAGCAAAATGATCACACTGATATAGCTCAGACAGATTCCTTTAATCAGTACCAGTCCAAGATCTTTCCCAATCCCGTACTGCATAAACAGCAGGGCTAAAAAGCCTGCTACAATCGTCAGTGCGCTCGCCGAAATAGACGACAATGTATTTTTTACCGCTTTGACAATTGCAGGAAGAAACTCTGCCCCGGCATCCCTTTCCTCTAGATAGCGGTGGCAAAGAAACAACGAGAAATCCATCGAAATGGCGAATTGCAGCACCGCGGCAATTGAATTCGTAATGAAAGATATCTCAGGGAAAAAAGCATTCGTTCCGGCATTGATAATCACGGAAATACCAATGACGGTTAAATACAGCAGCGGCTCTATCCAGGAGTAACATGCCAACATCAGGATGAGGACGCAGAGCGGAATAACGACGATCATGATTTTGGACATTTCCGCAGCCAGTACTTCCCGCATATGGCTTGAATCTTCAGCTTCTCCTGTGATACTGGCCTTTTCACCTAAAGAAGCCCGGATCGTCTTCAGGGCGTCCCCTGTTTCCGAGGCATAATCCCCCTGCGCAAATTCAACCTGAAATAAGGCCGCACCATCTTTGTAGTAACTATCCAGATAATCCCGGGGAATAAAGGATTCAGGGACTGTGATATCCGTGACATCGTCCAGCCAAATCACGTTTTTCACACCCGGAACCTCTTTGATTTTTTCCTTGGCAAGCGCGGCCTCTCGGATAGAAACATTTTCTATCATAACCTGAGCAGTTCCCGGATAACCAAATTCCTTGTTCACAAGTGTAATTGCCTGCTTGGTCATGGAGTGTTCCGGCAGATATTCCGCCAAATCATAGTTGACTTTAATACTGGGTACAAGCGTAATGCTGACGATGATGATAGCCAAATAGGTCAATAAAACCGCCCGTTTATGGGCAATAAGAAGCTTCACAAGCTTTTCTATAAGCAGCTGCATACCCGTACCGTCCTTTACCGTTCTTTTAAATCCTCTTTAGAATATCCCCAATAATCAATAAAAGGAATTTGTTCAACAGATTAGCCAGACGCTCTTCATCCCCGCCATACTTATTAAAAATATTGATGATACCTTCAATAAGCGCCACGGCCAGGGAATCGGCAAGCAGCATATCGCTGCCGGGCCTGGAACTGGTTAAGAACAAATCGTTTTCCAGACGCTGCTTAACAAGCTCAATCAGTTCCGCCTTTATATTTTCGTATTTAGAGCCCTCAACACTCTTCATCAGGATCAAAAACTGCGTTCTGTTATCCAGAAACACCTTGGTCATCGCTTCCGTGACATAAGTGATGCTTTGCGTCGACAGACTGCTTTTATCGGATATGTTAATGAATACCAGTTTCCGAAGCTGTTCTATGGTAGACTGAAGAATATTATCGAGCAGGTCATCCTTACCGGAAAAATAGGAGTAAATATTCCCTACGGTAATCCCGGCTTGCTGCGCAATATTCCGCATTGAGGAATGGCGGTATCCTGAGACGAGAAACTCCTCTTCCGCTGCCTCAATAATCCTTTTTTTGATTTCTTCTTTTGGCACTTGCATAAATAAACACCCATTCATTATTCTTTGTTTCAGTATATCGCGGTGGAAATCCAGTGTCAATATTAAACATAAGTTCATTTATGCTGCGTTATTCTTATTCTATGTGGCCGTATCCTGGATATGTATCTGTTTGCTCATCATATTTCTTCAGATTTCACCTCGTAGTGGACACCCTTGCTCTGGGCTGACGTTTGCCAACTGCCAGCCCCCATAGCATACTTTCACCGCCTAGTTACACGCCATACATGGCGCACAACAACAAAACAACCGGGGTCAAATCGGTTGTTTTGCTTAGCCTTGCTTAATATCTATATTTTCCTATCCTTGCAGCGTCATTGTTTGCTTATATCCCGTAAAGTTCCTGATATTCCTGTTCTGCCGCCCTTATTTCACCTTGAGCCTTATCACATTGCGGATACAAAAGAGAGCAGTTTTTATGGCAACCGTTACAGTGCAGCTGGGACAGGTACGCATCAAGACTGATTTTTTCTTCCGAACCGGTGGTATCATCAACAGTTACATCCGTAGCGGCATTATTTACCGAACCAATAGCATCAGCGTCTTCTGATTTATTATTGCTAATCGATATGTCCCCGGTGATACTGCTTCCAGTAACACGATTGTCAGAAACTGAACCCTCCGAATAGGTTATGTTTTCATTATATTGGCCTTCTGTCGGGGAGTCAGTCCTGTTTGGGGATGTACTTTGCGATGTCGTGATCTGGGTCTCTGCAATTTTGCCTAATTGATTCTCATCGCTTGCCGAAACTGTTGAAAGAACCCGGGTATACAACATGACGACCAGCAGGCATGCCGCACCAAGGCGAACCAGTGTCTTCCTGACATTGCGTTCTTTTAGGTTTATGATGATCCTGCCGACTGATTTTACGAAATAGCTGGCATGAATTGCAAGATGGGTGATCAGGAAGCCCAGACAGACGTATGATGTGCATTTATGGATCAGATAGATCCATTCACCATGAATCGTATCTGAAGGAAACAAAACCTTCGATATCAGAACTCCCGTAGTCACGATAATCGAAATACTGATGAAGATTGCGAGATTCAAAGCATATTTCATCTTTACGGAAACTGCGGTCCTATTTTTAAGCTTATTTTGTATCAGATTCAACGTTGTGTTTTTCACCCAGGATCCGTTCAACAGAATATGGATACCGAAAAGAGCAAAAATAAATAGCCCTGCAATCTCATGAAAAGCTAACCCGGTTCCAAAAGCATCCAGCAAGAACACAAAAAGTATGCTCATCGCAATATCCAATACAATCTTTGTCACTAATTTGCTGCTCATTCAACCCTCACCTAACCGTTATGTATTCGTATCAATTTCTAATACGATCATTCTTATCTTGCTATGTATTCTATACGGCTCCTGTGTTGGTTCTATGGCAGAAAGATGACAATTTTATGAACAATCCGTCTGCACAAGAATAATACCGCCGAAAGGCGGTATCGTATAAATAAGGCAAATGCAAATTGCATTTTAAATTGATTCTAATGCCTTTCTTAAACGTACACCCTTGTTGGCACACAAATAAACGGCCTCCTCGCATTGATGCGAAGAGGCCTTAAGTGTATAACCCGCAAAATTCCTCATGGACACAAACAGATAATTTTACTCGAGTCACCTACTTTAATCAAAACACATGGAATCACAAATGGGACTTACGCTACTTTCTCTACGCCTTTCTCAAGAATCACCCGGATAATGGAGTCTAGAAATGGAGCCTGGTGAAAACCTAAGGTCAAGGTAACAAACGAATCTACTGAAACAACATACTTGTGAACCTGAACGTTAACTGGAAATCGATGGACCTCAAACACGAATCTTAACGGAAAACTGAGGAATTTTGCGGGAAACTAATCTGAATAAATAAAGCCAACCCTGAAGGTGGCTTTGAATCCGTCCGGCAACATCCCATACATCCCTCTGACCTGTGCCTCGAATTCCAACCTGACCTGTCAGCAAAAGGTAACACTGTATGTTTTTAACCATCATGTATTATATTTTCTGATTTTAGTATAAAGCGGAGACCGGATTCTTGTCAAGATGGAATCGAGGCTGTCAAATATTACCGTTCAATGCCGAGGCGCGCTTTGATCCCTTTATCATAAGGATGTTTAACTTTCTTGATCTCAGAGACATAGTCGGCTAAATCGAGCAGCTCTTCCACAGGCCCCCGTCCGGTCAGCACAACCTCAAGCCCTTCAGGTTTCGTCCGCAAAAATTCAAGCAGAAGCGCACGGTCAATCAGGTCATAATTATAGGAGGCTACGGCTTCATCAAGAATCAGCAAATCGGCTTGGCCCTCACGGCACGCTGAAACCGCTTGCTGCAGGATCTTATTATAAACGGTCCTGCGCTGCTCCTTCTGCTCATTTGTCTCCTGATTATAGAAACCAAAGGACTCTTCACCGCGCAAAAACGTTATCCCCGGAATTTTCTCCAGGGTATGCAGTTCCCCAGTATCCTGGCTTTTTAAGAACTGGACGATCAATACCCTGCGCCCTCTGCCTGCACACCTGACTGCCAGACCGAGGGAAGCGGTCGTTTTTCCTTTGCCGTCCCCGCAGTAAATATGAATAAGACCCTTTTTCATCAATTATACACCTGCCTCCAAAATATCCACGATCGCAGCCATGTCGACGTGTTTTCGGATTTCATCCGCCAATCGGTCATACTGCTGCTCTTTATATTGTTTATAGCTTAACCGTTTGAGGCTTGTTGAATCCAACCCCTTTTTATTCAACAGACATTCGGCAATTGCTACAGCGACTCCTTCTTCATCAAATATGCCATGAACATAGCTGCCCATAATATTCCGCTTCCGGACGCCTTCTGTCTTTTGCACCTGAAGGCCTGACTCGATGTCGATATGCGTCAGAGGCTCGGTATCTCCTGTTTCTGTCACGCCCATATGAATCTCATAACCGTGGAAACGGATCGCGGATAATCCGGCAAGAACACCATCAAGCTGACTGAACCGACCTTCCACCTGCGTCCTGGTCTTCTGTTTGGAGAATATTGTCTTCATATCCAGCAGACCCATTCCCGTGAGACTCCCGCCCTCTTCTACGCCAAAAGGATCTTCCAACGTTTCTCCAAGCATTTGGTAGCCTCCGCATACGCCAAATACAATGGTTTCCCCGTCAGCAGCCTGCTTTTTAATCTTCGCTTCCAGACCGCTCTGACGCAGCCACAACAAGTCAGCCATCGTATTTTTCGTCCCTGGCAAGATGATCATGTCCGGATTCTTCAGCTCAGCCATGGATTTTACATAGCGCAGGGAAACTCCGGGAATCAGTTCGAAAACGTTAAAATCAGTAAAATTGGACATCCTTGGCAGCCGGATCACTGCAATATCTACTGCTTGCACTGTTTTGTCCACAGCAATTCTTTCGGATAAACTATCTTCATCTTCAATGTCGATATTCAGATATGGAACGACACCGATGACCGGAATATTGACTTTTTCTTCGATCATCCGCAGCCCGGGCTTCAGAATTTCTACATCTCCGCGAAATTTATTAATCACAATGCCTTTGATCATTTTCCTTTCATCTTCACTTAAGAGCATCACCGTGCCGTAAATAGATGCAAAAACGCCACCCCTGTCAATGTCGGCAACAAGCAGGACAGGAGCTTTAGCCATTTTGGCCATCCCCATATTAACGATATCATCCTCCTGCAAGTTAATCTCTGCGGGACTGCCTGCTCCTTCAATGACAATAACGTCATTGTTCTGGTCAAGCGTCTGATAGGACGCCATAATGTTTGGAATGAGCCTGGTCTTATATTTAAAATAGTCTGCTGCATTCATATTACCCAACACTTCACCGTTGACAATGACCTGCGAGCCCTGATCATTCGTCGGTTTCAGAAGGATCGGATTCATCAGGACACTGGGTTCCTGCCCGGCAGCTTCTGCCTGGACAACCTGCGCTCTGCCCATCTCCAGTCCTTCTTTGGTAATGTAGGAGTTCAAGGCCATGTTCTGGGATTTGAAGGGCGCTACCTTATAACCTGCCTGTTTAAAAACACGGCACAGACCTGCCGTGAACAAGCTTTTTCCGGCGTTGGACATTGTTCCCTGAACCATGATTGATTTGGCCATCGTGTGACACCCGCTTTCCTGTTTGTTATGTTAGTATTTACTCTGAAATCAAATACTTTAAGACCTTATTCGCCTCTAAATTCCCCGACGGCAAGGTTTCCCCGGCTTTCCTGAAGATATACGGAACATCCAAGGCCGAATGCTTCCCGCTGACAGGGCTGGTCGCATGATCAGCGCAGATCAGAATCCCAGTATCATCTTTCAGGTTCTGACGCAGAAAAGCAAAAAATTCCCGATCAACTCTTTCGATAAATTCAATTTTTTCTCGATGATCATGCCGGTGAGCGGCTTCATCTGTGCCATTGATATGCACAAGCACAAAGTCATACTCGGATAACAAGCGGCATGCCGTTTGCGCCTTAAGGGCCAGATCCGTATCCGTATCTCCAGTAGCTTTTGCCAAATCAGGAACATCCATCTTCAAGGCCAAAGCAATCCCTTTGGCAATTTCCGTACCGCAGACTGCCGCTGCCTTTTTACCATACAATTCTGCAAATGCAGGTAAACGGCTTTTCCCAGATATCCCCCATGGATAAAAAATCATTTGCTGTTCTTGGCTGCTTAGGTATTTTAACCTATTTTTCCCCTCCGAAACAAATTTTTGGAGTATGGGGGCCGAAGTGCAAATGTCCGCTAATAAATCATCGGAATCATCGCCCAAAAATTCATGCGGCGGATACGTCTTGCAATCCAGCGTTTGAAAATAATGCGCTTTGACAATGATCAGGTTCCTGTACCCGGATAAATGCAGCATCTTGATATTCGGATCGATATCAGCCGCTATCTTCGCTGCTTTTTGCATTTCAGCTCCGGTTAAGTTCCCGCCGTTGAAGGAAGCTAATCTTCCGTGACTGTCAAGGGCGGCAAGATTGCAGCGCAAAACGACTTCATCCTGCTCCAGGCAGTAGCCGTTGGCAAGCAGTTCGAGTGATGCCCTGCTTTGCGGGAAATAGGCCGGCTTAACGCCTAAAAGATTCAGGATACACGGCATGCTTTCCGGCAGGTAATCCTGCGGGCAGGAATCAAACCAGCCAGTATGACCTTCAGCGGCAATTTGGTCAAGTTCTGGATGACGGGCAGCCTCAAATGTGGTCTGCCAGCCTAATTCTTCAATTTTTTCATCTGCAAGTCCGTCAACAATGACCATGACTGCTTTCATCACATATCACATCCCTGAGTACGGCGCTGAGTTTCAAATTATCTTCATGGCTTTTCACAGCAACCCTGAAGTATTCACCGTTTAAATTGACATAGTTGGCGCATGGACGGATCATAATCCCTTTCGCTATCAGCTTTTCAGACAGGTCTGTACGCTGAGTCCGGAAAAATATGTAGTTTGCTCTGGAGCCGATGACCTTCAGTCCAAGACCCAAAAGTGCATCAATCAAAAATCTTCTTTCTGTTTGAATCAGCTGTTTCGTCTGCTGCAGATAGGCAGTTTCTTTTAAGGCAGCGGTACCGGCCGTTTGGGCCAGCGTTGAAACACTCCAGTCTTGACCGGCAGACCTCATTTGTTCGAGCAATGTTTTGTTCGCTGTCAAAGCGTAGCCAAGTCTAAAACCCGGCATCGCAAATATCTTGGTAAAAGCTTTCAGAATGACGAGATTTTCATACTGTTCAATGCAGTTTTGCACAGAAAATTGTTCTTTATCTTCGACAAAATCCATAAAGCATTCATCAATCATCACGATTGCCCCGATTTCCTGGCTCTTGGCAAGCACCTTCTGTAAAAACGCACGTGAACACAATTGACCGGTAGGATTATTGGGGTTACAGATGATCATCAGGTCCAGGCCTGGGCGCATCTGATCCAACAGGTCCTCACGGGCTGCAAAATCGTGCTCTGGCCGTAAAAAATAATATTCTACCGAGCAATCCACCGTACGCAGCGCCTTTTCATAGTCTGCAAAGGTTGGAGCAAAGATCAGCGCCTTTTTTGGTTTCAGAGCCAACGCAAGTCGGAAAATAATCTCTGCGGCCCCATTGGCGGCAAGGATATAATCAGGATCCGTGCACTCATAGTTGGCCAAAGCCGCAACAAGATCCCGGCAAAACGGGTCCGGATAATTCGTACATTCATCAAGCGAACGGATCACGGCTTCCTTTACAGACTCCGGCAGCCCGAGTGGATTGACGTTAGAAGAAAAATCAAGAATTTCCTGCCTGCCCGTCAGTTTTTTTACCGAATAAATGTCTCCGCCGTGGATATATTGATACATCTGCTCTCACCTGTCTCTGTCGTATTTGTAGCCTAAGTTTGTTTAAAGTGGAACTGTTTCTCTGAAGCATTATTCTAGCATTTTAGCTTATTGAAATCTTTTATTTTATTCTTTATTTTGAGGCTCGCGTCTCTTCGTAACCGCCTTTTCGGCTATTGCGCCATCCATGGCATCGCGACATTAGGCCATCCGTGGCCGTCAAAAAGCCGCGCTCCACATCCATGTTCCGCTTGTCAGGTTACGAAGATACGCTAATTTGTAGAAAGTTTTGTAGAAAGTTTAGAAAAGCACCGAGCCGAATACCTTAAGTCCCATTATACTGTCTCAGCCGGTATTCCTCGCTTTGTTGGCAAGCACAAGTCTAAAATCCTAAATTGCCGCCATGTGAAGCACGATGTAGAGCGTTGCGCTCAGAAGTAACAATGCTTAGAAGGTACTGATACAAGGAGCAAGTCATAAAGAAGCTAGTTACGGAAGGCAAAGGAAGGCAAAGTAAACCTGCTTATTAAGTTTGACAGTGCTTCTTGAGCCGCTAAAGTCTCCCACCCTTAAGATCAGTCTGGGAGTCACAGTTCCGCGCTAAGCGGAGCACGAGGCGGAGCGCGGCTTTTTGTGCCACGGAGGGCACAACAGCCGAAAAGCGGTATTGTGACTCCCAGACCTACCCCATAGAGCGCTTCACTCAAAGATAATCCCCAAAGAGCGGATAACTACAGGCTTACCTTAATAAGTCTTGATAACTACACTGATTGTGCTCTTCTGCTCCGTAGAATTTACAAAGCTACTACTTTCTGCACAATAACGGCTCTAACAGCGAACCCCAGAATCAGGCCGACAAGCGACGTCGCAACCATCAGCTTGTTGGCGCGGCGGATGTCTTCAGCCTCGATCTCCCGGATCGGGTCACCGATCGTTGGCTTAACCACCAGCTTGCCAAAGTAAGAATTGCTTCCGGCAAGTTGAACATTAAGGGCCCCGGCGCAAACGGCTTCAGTGTGGGCGGAATTCGGACTGGTATGATTATGACGGTCACGCCGGTAGATTCTCAAGGCATCTTTGAAATCATAACGGGTCAAAAAAACAGCCAGGAGCATCAAATAGGCAGAAATTCTAGCCGGAAGATAATTGGCGACATCATCCAGTTTGGCAGCAAACCGGCCAAAATAAAGATATTTGTCATTTTTATAGCCAATCATCGAGTCCAGCGTATTGACCGCTTTATACAAAAAGCCCAATGGGGCGCCGCCAACTAGAATGAAAAGCATCGGCGCGATAACGCCGTCGGAAAGATTTTCGGCCACGGTTTCCACAGCGCCTTTCGCTACCTGGGAGCTGTTCAAGTTCTCCGTGTCCCGGCCGACAATCCAGGATAATTGATAACGGGCTTCCATGATATCGTTCTTCTGCAGGGCATCATAGACCTTCATGCTCTCAGCTTTCAGCGACTTCGTAGCCAGAATCTGATAACACATCAAGGCCTCGACAATAAACCCTAGCAGCGGGCTGATGCTATTCAGCAAATACAATAGGCCCAGCGGCACGAGAAATGTCACCGTAACAATGGTAGCAGTCAGCAGTACCCCGCACCAATACTGGCTTCGGTCCGTCCTGCAACTGATCCGGTGCAGGTATTTATCTCCCCCGGCAATCAGCGAACCGATCCAGCGGACCGGATGAGGCAACCAGGGAGGATCACCAAAAATCAAATCCAAAATATAACCTGTCACTAAAGCATAAAGTGTAATCATTCAATACCAACTTCTTTATCATTTCATCGACTTCGTCATTACCAAAACCAGCGGGCGACCAACTTCGGACCTTTATATTCTTATCATCTAGATCTTCGATATCGCCGCCAGCTTCTTCTTTTCGGTCCATAAAGCCTGATCAATCGTCAGCTGATAGCCTTCACCGTTCTTTATCTGCCAATGGTAAAAATCAAATACTTCGGGCGAAAATGCCTCAAGCAGCATCATGATCGTACCGCCGTGAATAACCAGTGCGGCCTTTTCGATTCCGGCATCATCTACTTCCTGCATCACGCGGTTAAAACCTTCCAGGCAGCGGGACCTGAACATTTCCGGCTGTTCCCCGCCCGGGACTTGCTGTTTCCCGCCGCCGTCGATCCAGCTTTTGTACTCGGCAAGGTCCCTCAGCTGTTCATACGATTTGTTTTCAAATATGCCAAAGCTGCACTCCGCAAGTTCAGGTATTGTACTATAAGGAATATCCGGATAGATCAGCTCCCTGGTCTGAAGGCAGCGGAGCCTTGGACTGACAAAGACATGTTCAACCGCCGTATAGTGGCCGGCAGCAATATACTCACGGATTTCGGAGATCCCCTGTTCACATAAAGGCTCATCCGTAATTCCGATATACTTGCGTCTCAGATTTCCTTCCGTCTTGCCATGCCGGATCAGGTACAGGAACTTAGTCATGTTCTTCACCTTTAATCAGAACCGGAACGGAGCAGAAGACACGATAGACCTTAGCCGCTTTCTGGGCGGCCGCGCAAAGGACCCTCCCGGTCGTTTCCTGCATTTCCCGGTCATCTTTTAAAACCGGCACCACGGCTGAGCTTAATTCATCACAAATCAGAATCATGCCAGGGTGCTGCTCGATTCCGTCAGCGATAAATTTCCGAGCATCAAGGCTGGCTTCCTGCAAACGTCTGATCAGCAGATGCAGATGGTCAAGCACCGGACGCTGAAAAGCCTCTTCGAAGCTGCAAGTCCCTCCGTCCGTAATATTGGCCGAAGCGATATCCCATCTTCTCCTGACAAATTCCAATTTCCCCTGACTGCCACCTCCGATCACCAAAATCATAGTATAACGCCTCCTGCTATTGCCGAAATCAGAAGTATTCCTGTTTCGCTTACTACAATGTAAAAGCCTGCTAGATCGCCGGTTATACCCCCAAAATGTTTTTGAACCATGAGGTTAAATAAGTAAAAGGATAGCATAATAAACAGAACTGCAATGATCCCGATAATCACACTTACATACAGCATCATCGCAATCGATAATAAAGCCATAAAGCAACTAATGATTCTTACCGCTTTCTTCGAAGCATAACCTGCAAAAATTGCAGCAAGTCCTGTATCTCTGGCACACGGAAAGGAGACAACCGCTAAAGCAGCCATCGAACGTGACAGGATAAAAGAAACAAGAACGAGTAAGAAAAAGTCCGGTTTCAGATAGGTCTCATACCACGCCGCAAACTGCAGCAGAAGGACAGCAGACGTATAGATAAGCGCGAAGGCTCCAACATTGGGATCCTTAAGGATTCGAAGCTTTTCCTCTTGGTCCTTATGGGAATTCAAGGCATCTGTCGTGTCACAATAACCGTCGAGGTGAACTCCGCCAGTGATCATGACGTTAATAGACACAGCTGCAGCAGCAAAAAAGACGGGACTGAACCCGAAATATTCCAACAATAGAAACAAAAAATAGAGAACAAAGGCAATGACAGCCCCGACCACAGGAAAGAAGATAAAAGAATAACGCATATTCTTCTCGTTCCAGTCGATTTGAGGCATCGGAATTTTAGAAAACATCGAAAAGGCTGCAACAAACGATTCATACAAGATTTTCATAACCGGAAAGCTCCTTCATTCCTTTATGGATGACCGGGATCGCGCAGACGGATTCAATCACGACATCTGCAGCCGCGGCAATTGCCGAATTTATTTCAGCCAGTACACGGATATAGCCGGTCGTAAAATCATCATAGGCTTTGAAATCCTCAAATATCGTACTGGTTACGATGACGGTATTCGGTACGGTAGCCGCTAGCAGCCGGATATCATTGCGAATGCATTCAATAGCCTCCTGCGGGCTGCGCTCCTGCAGATACATTTCATTGGCAATCAGGTTGCCCATGCACTCGAGTAAAGCGGTATCGCAGCCGCTTAAAATAGGGATTTTCTCGGAAAGTCCGTAAGGAAACTCAAAAGTGTTGAACCCTTTGCCGTCCCGCATCCGACGGTGCTTGACAACCCGGTTGCGGCACTCTTCATCTGAGGCAGCCATTGTTGCAATATAGGCCATTTTTCCTTTATTCAGGCTAACAGCCAAATTTTCCGCTATTTCAGACTTTCCGCTGGCAACGCCTCCGCTGACCAAAGCCAACATTTACTCACCGCCTCTTTCCTTTCACAAAAATATCCCTTTATCTATTATTATCTATCATCTATCTATCTATCATCAAGCGATCATCAAGCGATTCAAACTTTTCCAGCTTATACACGCCTGACTAACCCATCCTGGCAGCCTGAAAATCGCTGCATTTCCGAATAAACGAACGCGCAAACTCAGGGTTTCCCCAGAGATGAAGGTGAGGGTAACCGGCGACGAGGTTCTCATCGGCATGGATACAGTCCCACGTTCTGCTCCCGGACGAATTGACTGCCGTAAAACCGCCGCCATTGGCTGTCGAATCAGAATAATGGAATTCATGCGCGTTAATCCTGCCGCCTTTGCCGCACAGCAGGTTATCCTTTTGCGCCGTCAGCGTGATATAACCGAAACGGTTCAGTTTATCCGTCAGTACAGCATCCCCTTCTAAATATCCTGCCATTGGATAAGGTTTGCCGTCCTTGTCAGCAATACGTTCCAATAAATACATGAACCCGCCGCACTCAGCTATACAGGGAGTATTATTGGAGAGAACATGCCTGATGCTTGCCAACATCGATGTATTCCCGGCCAGCTGCTCGGTATATAATTCCGGGTAACCGCCGCCGAGAATCAGTCCGTCGCATTCAGGTACGGCTCGATCATCAAGCGGGCTAAAGTACTGCAGTTCCGCTCCCAATGTTTCCAAAAGGTCGAGACTGTCCTGGTAATAAAAACAAAAGGCTTTATCTCTGGCTACGGCGACTTTAACAGCAGAGATTCTCTCGATCCCGGCCTCATGATAGTCTATTTCCGCGGCCCTGCCTGCAATACGCAGCAGGTGTTTCAGATCGATGGATTCTCTGGCCTGTATGGCCAGTAATTTCATTTTTTGCTGCAGGTCTTCCACTTCCGATGCTGTAATTAATCCAAGATGCCTGCTTTCCAGCGCGCATTCTTTGAGCTTCGGAAAGTAACCGACCACCTGGATATCCGTCTCTTTTTCGATCATTTCCTTATACTGCGGGTATAGGGAAGGTGTAAGATTATTCAGAATAACGCCCTTGATCCCGTTGTCCGGTCTAAAATGGCAGAATCCTTGGATCAAGGCTGCAATTGAGATTGCTGAACCGGCACAATTGACAATAAGGATAACAGGCGTTTGCGTTACTGCAGCCAAATGGTAAGAACTTGCCACGGTACTGCCAATGCCTAGCCCGTCATAATAACCCATTACTCCTTCTAAAACAGCGATTTGCGACTGTTCGGAATTCTTGACCAGCAAATACCGGCATACCTCTTCCGATAGCATAAACAAATCCAGATTCCGTGATTTTGTCCCAATGACTTCGGTATGAAACATCGGATCAATATAGTCCGGCCCACATTTAAACGCAGCCGGATGAACCCCTTGCTCCAAAAGCGCTTGTAATACCGCACAGGTGATGGTGGTCTTGCCGCTGCTGCTGCCTGCAGCCGCAAACATAATACGTGGAATAACTGCTTTCATGACTTGTTCTCCATTTCTATCGAAGCTGAGATGGTCCGTGGACATCACCGCTCCTTGCCGTCCTTGGCATCGCGGCACTAGGCCGTCCGTGGCCGTCGCCGCTCCTTGCCATCCCTGGCATCGCGGCATTCGTCCATCCGTGGACATCAAAAAACCTCTCTAACCGGCGGTTGGAAGAGGTTTTACTTACACAATCTGCAAACAGTCCAAAACACTTCTGCACGATTCGTATGCTACACCTTTCATCCTCCGTGAAAACAGTGCAAAATGGCTCAGGCAGGTCTTCCGACTCGGTTTCAAAGCAAATTCAGCCTTCCCATTGTAAACAGTGGCAACTTTGAATTTGCTCCACCTTACGGCGGCGGGACCGTACAGGTATTTCACCTGTTTCCCTATTATTGCAAAATAATGCAACCTAAGCGATACCATTATATCAGAAGACGCACAACGTGTCCACCCGCAATCTGCAGAACAGTATATAGTCTTCTCCTTGCCTTCTCCCTACATGATATTTGATATTTTCACAGACCCGGCCTTGCTCTTCCGCCCTCCTTTTGATACGCTAGGAAAAAAGAACAGCAATTCGCGGAGGTACCTCTTCATGTCTTATTCTCTTCCAGCCGATATCATTTCAGCCGGAAACCTAACCAAACGATTCGGAGATTTCACTGCCGTTGACAATATCTCTTTTACTGTCCGGCAGGGAGAGTGTTTTGGACTTCTTGGTCCAAACGGCGCCGGCAAAACGTCCCTGGCCAGAATGGTCTTTGGCTTGTCACCCAGAACTGAGGGCCGCCTGACTGTTTTTAATCAGGATATTTCGGAGCATTCCCGGGAAATTAAAGCACGTCTCGGTGTTGTTGCCCAGGAAGACAACCTTGACCCGGAACTGACGGTTCTGGAAAACCTGCTGGTCTATGCCTCCTATTACCGTCTGCCGCGTAGTACAGCCAGGGAACGGGCTTTGGAGATCCTGGACTTTATGGATCTTCGAAGTAAAGCCAATGCAGTCGTCGACGAGCTGTCCGGCGGCATGAAACGACGTCTGACAATTGGACGAGCGTTGATCAACCGTCCGGAGCTATTGATTCTCGATGAGCCAACCACCGGGCTTGATCCGTACGCCCGTCATATGGTCTGGCAGCGCCTGCGGCAGTTAAAAGAAAGCGGTACGACCATGCTGCTGACAACACACTATCTTGAAGAAGCCAGTCATCTCTGCGACCGACTGATCATCATCAATCAGGGCAAAATCCTTGAGCAAGGTGTACCGGAAGAGCTTATTGATAAGCATGTCGGGACATATGCCCTTGAACTTGGAACGAATCCTGACAATCAAAATATGCTCCTGCAATGGAGCTCTCCCTGGCTGAAATCCTATCAGCATATTGGAGATGATCTGGTCCTCTATTCCAATGATGGGCCAGCGATGGCTGATGACTTGAATCACAAAATTACGGACGAACACTTCCCTGTCAGCTATCAACGGCTGAGGCCCACTAACCTTGAAGACGTTTTTCTGAAGTTAACCGGCGAAACGCTGCATGGTAAGCGCAGTCAGTTTGAGGAGTAGGATTAGCATACTGATGATATGGAGGAAGAATATGATTAGAATAAAAATGCCTGATCTTAACCCCGTACTGACCTTCAAAGTATTTCTGCGGAATCTGAAGGTTTTCGGTAAAACATGGAAAGCCAATATCATGTTTAATTTTCTGGAGCCGCTGCTTTATCTCTGGGCCATGGGCTTTGGTCTGGGTGTTTATATTACGCAGATTAACGGGCTTTCCTACCTTGATTTTTTGGCTCCGGGGCTGATTGCTTCTTCAGCGATGTTTGCTGTGACTTATGAAATGACCTACAACAGCTATACCCGGATGTCCAAGGAGAAAATATTTCACAGCATGGTGGTTACGCCGGTAAGTATGGACGACATCGTCCTCGGCGAAATCCTGTACGGCACGTTCAAAGGCGTTCTTTACGGTGCGGTTTTCTTTATTGTTGTCGCCTTGTTCGGCATTGTCCACTCCCTGTATGCCCTGCTCATCTTTGTCCCACTGATCCTCATGTCCGTCATCTTTTCCAATCTCTCTTTAATTTGGACGAGTCTCGCTCCCAATTATGACTCTTTCGGCTATTTTTTCACGCTGCTGATTTCTCCAATGTTCTTGTTTGCCGGAATCTTTTTCCCGATTGAAAGCCTGCCCGCCGCCATTCGTTTTCTTCCGTGGCTGACGCCGCTGTACCATGCCGTTGAAACGGTGCGTCCATTGGTTTTGGGACAGGTTACTCCGGCAATCACCGGCCATATCATCTGGCTCTTAGCCGTTACGCTGCTGACGCTTCCTTTCCCGCTGGTCATAGTTAAAAAGAAGCTCATTCAATAAACGGACTCTTTTTTGCTTTTGGGAATCTAGACGGTTGCAACTTGCCAATACATACAGGCGATCTTCCCTTTGATCGTTTCTCTGATCAGCCCGTTCTCGGCTTTGCTTTGAATGTAATTCCTAATGTCCGCTTTTTGCTCATCAGTCAAATCTGTCTTCATGCCAAGTCTGCTGAGGTAATGACGGTTCGCTTCATCCAATGTGCGAACACTTTCCCTTACCGTCTCGATATACGTAATTTCAGGATAAAGTTTTTTAAGCCAGAGAACATTGAAACAGCAGTACAATCCTTTGTTGCCGTATACATCTTCCATATGGGGCGGAAGAAACCGTCTTTTCAGTTCGTCACTAATGGAATCATGCCGTTCAACAAAATGACTTAGAAAACAATATTTACTGCTGACTGCGATCATTTTCTCGAGGCTTTTCCTGCTGTCAATGCCGGGAGACATAATCGCCGTTACCAGGCTGAACTTTTGCTTCCACTGTCTTGCAAACAAGTCATCTTGCCGCCAGTCCATCTCCATGAAATCAACATTTCGAAGTTCCCGGGCCGCCGCGTAGTCTCTGGCGGTCCGCACCATTTTCGGCGAAATATCCACACCGGTCACGGTTTTCGCTCTTTGGGCAAATTCCGCTGCAAAACGGCCGGGTCCGCAGCCGATATCCAGAACAGTACTATCTTCCCGGAGCATTCTTTTTGCGGTAAGCAGTTCTGTAATCTTTACAATTCTCTCATCAGGTTCAATGCCTGTGAATTCTTCGACCCTGTTGTCCCAGGAATCCACGCTTCCTTCTTTATAACTGCTTTTGGAATCTTTAGTTCGCCAAATTTGATCAAAATAATCAATACCCATCGCTTCCACCTTTATATTTATGATCCACTCAAGCTGACTGATCCGCTCAAACTGACCAAAACTACATCTTGCATCTAATATTAACATTAACTCAGTCCCAAGCAAATATTATCATGCTTGCTGCCCTTCTTATTCATAAAGCATGATGCCCATTCGTTTCTGCGCTGCCATATTTCTGACTTGCTCTCCTTAGACAGATTTGATAATCTAATAAAGATATTTCCTGCTATCACAAGGATGAGCAATACGGATGGTCTTGCTATTGACTGATCGTATTATTTACGAATTTATGTAAAAAGGAAGATAAGAAAACATGAGTATTCTGACTGTTAAAAACTTGAGTCATGGCTTTGGCGACCGGGCCATATTTCAAAATGTTTCTTTCCGCCTGCTGAAGGGCGAGCATATCGGTTTGATCGGGGCGAATGGCGAGGGAAAATCTACATTTATGAACATCATTACGCGCCAACTCGAGCCTGATGAAGGCCAGATTGAATGGTCCAAACGGGTCAGAGTCGGTTATCTTGACCAGCACACGGTTCTGGCTAAAGGAGCAACGATCCGCGATGTTCTGAAGGACGCTTTTCAGTATCTTTTTGCACTGGAAGCTGAGATGCTGGCGATTTGTGATAAAATGGGCGACGCTTCATCCGAGGAGCTGGAAGTGCTGCTCGAAGAGATGGGATTGATTCAGGAAACCTTGAACAACAATGATTTTTATATTGTGGATGCTAAGGTCGAGGAGACCGCCCGCGGTTTAGGTCTGCAGGATATCGGTCTTGATAAGGACGTTGATGACTTAAGCGGCGGCCAGCGAACCAAAGTGCTTTTGGCTAAACTGCTGCTGGAAAAGCCGGATATTCTGCTTTTGGACGAGCCGACAAACTACCTCGACGAACAACACATCGAATGGCTGAAACGCTACCTTCTGGCGTATGAAAATGCGTTTATTCTGATCTCGCACGACATGGAATTCTTAAACAGCGTGATCAACTTAATTTATCATATGGACAACCTGCAGCTGAACCGTTATGTCGGAGACTATCAGAATTTCCTGAATGTCTACGAGACAAAAAAGCAGCAGCTCGAAGCGGCCTATAAAAAACAGCAGCAGGAAATCTCCGACCTGGAGGATTTTGTCGCCCGCAACAAAGCCAGAGTCTCCACCCGGAATATGGCGATGTCCCGCCAGAAAAAGCTCGATAAAATGGACCGGATCGAACTGGCCAAGGACAAACCCAAACCGGTTTTCAACTTTAAAGAAGCCAGGACTTCCGGCAAGCTCGTGTTTCAAACCTCTGATCTGGTGATCGGCTATAACGAACCGCTCTCCCGCCCGATCAACATTTCCCTGGAACGCGGTCAGAAAGTTGCTTTGACCGGAGCCAACGGAATCGGCAAAACCACACTCTTAAAGAGCATCCTCGGTGAAATCGAGTCCCTTTCAGGCCAGGCTGAACTTGGAGACTATCTCTTCCCCGGCTACTTTGAACAGGAAATTAAGGATGCTAATTATAAGACCTGTATCGAAGAATTCTGGTCGGACTTCCCCGGCTATACCCAGTACGAAGTGCGGGCAGCGCTGGCCAAGTGCGGTTTAACGACGAAGCATATCGAAAGCAAAGTCCTGGTCTTGAGCGGCGGTGAGCAGGCCAAAGTACGGCTCTGCAAGCTGATTAATAAGGAAACGAATTTTCTGCTGCTCGACGAGCCGACCAACCATCTCGACGTCGAAGCCAAACAGGAGTTGAAACGGGCGCTCCAGGCCTATAAAGGCAGCCTACTTCTCATTTGCCATGAACCTGACTTTTACCAGGATGTCGTCACGGAAGTTTGGAATTGTGAGAATTGGACGACCAAGGTCGTCTAAATGTTTGACAAGCCGGGCTTGTTCGTTCCCGACCTTATATACTATGAGAAAGATTGTCCGTTGTCACACTTTTAAGCCTGGCCACGTATCCTATGAGTGGAATCAGACCCAAGGAGTGTGGATATCTTGACGGATACAATAACGAATACAGTAACTGATATTATCAGCGGACGCACGCCGCATGTAATAGCGGCTGAAATTAACATGATCAAATACCAGACTGAGAGGATCTACCTTACCGCCGCTGTCGAGATTGGAAGGCGGCTGACGGAGGCCAAGGCCCTGCTTAAGTTTGGAGAATGGGGCAAATGGCTGGAGGAGTCGGTCGATTTCTCTCAGAGCAGGGCCAATAAACTGATGCGTATCTTCAAAGAGTACGGAGCAGGACAGCTTAGCTCCTCAAATTCGGATCCGGCTCCGAATTTAAACTACAGCCAGGCGGTGATCCTCTTAGGAGTCCCAAAGGAGGAACGGGCGCAATTCATCGTTGATATGGATATCGAGGGGATGACCAAGCAGGAACTAAGGAAAGCGGTCAAGGAACGGACGCAGGCCCAGCAAGAAAAAGACCTGGCCTTACAAAAGAACACAGATCTCCAGAAAACATTGGCAGACCAAAGCGGTATCATCACCGGGCTGACTGCGGAACTCGCCAATCTGAAGGTCCAATTGGAGAACGTCAAGACGTCCAAAGCAGAACTCGCTAAAACGGCCAGGCAGCTGAATGATTCGCTGGAATCGCTCCAAAAAAGTTCAGCCGCCAAAGGCTACGAGAGGATGAAAACAAACTTTATTAATACTTCGCTCAAAGTCAGGGCCAACCATATCGCCTTCCTCTGTGAAAACTTGGATCAAACCATGAAGGAAGTAAAGTATAAGCTGCTCCAAATCGCCCCTAATGACAAGGAGACGTATATCATTTATAAGAATAAAGTTTACGATCTTCTGAAGGTGTGGCTTAAAGACGAGACGTGGTGTCAACACCAGTTCAAATCGCCCAATGCCGAGCGGTAAGCCAATCCTATAAGGTATTTTTAATCTTGGCAGCGTTTATAGTGACCAGCATCTTAAAATATTCCGGAAGATTGTCTTTCCCGTCTGAATTGTGGGATTTAAAAAATTTTAAATCTCCCGGCCAGACGGGAAAGACAATTTATCTTAAGCCATTGAAAAACCTAACCGAAATCGGCTAGGGTTGTGCCGGTTCTATCTTTGCTTTTTTTATTGTCGGCAAAAGAAAAAGGAGACGGATAAACCATCTCCCTGTAAAGCCTTCAGCTTCATTATTTATTTTCTATCTTTTCATTCCACAGAATCTCGAAATCTTCTTGTGTTATTTCGATGGGTTTAAATTGTGAATCAGAGGCAATTTGGTCTGATTCGGGCATTGGCAATTCGCCTAATATTGCTCCACCAACCTCAACATCTGGGGTTGCATATCCTATTCTACCATCACGATATTTAATTATTTTCCTTACCTCATATCTTTCATCATCAATTTCCGAATAAAATTCTATTGGCTCGTCTAGGAAATTATGAATCCATTCTACCTTTAGGTATTTCATAATATACCACCCTCTACAAATTACTTAGGAGCAACGCCTGAATTGATAATTCTGTTCGTCAAATCTAACGGATTTTCATTAGGAATAACGAAAACACCTTCTCTTCCTTTGACGACATTTAACCCTGTAACATCTACTTCAACAAAATGTGTTACTCTATCACTTCTAAAAGGAAAACCATAAAACGTATTTGAAAGCTGTCCTGGCGTTTTCGTACCTGGAACAATATCAGTGAGATACTGACCATTGCCATATCTAGCATCTTTAGGGTTTACCGCTTTTAATGAAGGATTTAACTGGTTTGACTCTATGATGCCATTTAGACCTTTTTCATTTGTATAATGGTAAAGGGTTTTTGCTTCGGCAGAACTCGCCCCCTCTAGATTTCCGACGACCCTACTAGTAGAACTTTTCATAAGAGCACTTGTTCCTATATTAGGTACTTTTGCTCCTTTCATTCCCCCCGTACCTAAACCAACAAGGCCTTCATTTAATAATTTAAAGCCATTATTAAGTTTCGCCTGCTTTTGTTCAGAAGATAATGTTTCCCCTGAAATTAAAGTCGTTCCTGTAGCTGCTTCAATCCAGTTGCCTAAAGGGGAATTGTTGGAAATTAGGTTTTCTAATCCATGAACTATTTTAACACTAACAGGATCATTTTGACTGGTTCCACAATAGCTATTTACCTTTTCACTTACTGTTGCCTTAACTTCTTCTGCTTTTGATACGGCTGTTGCCTTAATATCAGAAGATTTCTTTGCAACCGCAGTCTTAATTTCCACAGATTTATTGACAACTGTAGTTTTAGCCTCGGTATATTTATTAACTACTGCCGTCTTAACCTCAGTATATTTGTTAACGACTGCTGTCTTGACTTCTGTAGCTTTAGTTACTATTGCAGTCTTAGCTTGTGTTGCTTTTTGTACAACGTTATTCCATAGATTGCTAATCCAGTTGTTTCCACTCGGATCCGTATACATCAACGGTTCATTATGGCAATACGTATATAGGTTCAAACTCAGCGGATCATTCGGATCACCGCGGTAAGTGTCTTCCTGCATGAACCTGGCTATTGAAGGGTCATACATTCTGGCATTCAGGTAGTACAGACCGGACTCTTTATCATAATAGTAACCGGCATAAGTAAACGGGTTATCGACTGTACCTGTCTGCGAAGTAATATTCCCGAATGCATCATAGTAATATGTTGCCTGAATTGTCCCACTGTTGTCAAGTAGTGCCGTGACATCACCGTGACCATTATACATATAGTTCAGCGTCTGTCCGCCGACTATCCGGGATAACAGGTTTGTTCCATAAACGTTTCTGGCAAATTGGTTTCCTTTGCCGTCCAGTTCAAGGACAACCTTGTCTCCCTCATAGATGAACCGGGTCGTCTGATCATTGGTAGTCTTGGTGGCACGCAGGCCATCACCATAGTACGTGTATTCAACCATGGCATTACCGGTGTTGCTCTTGATCATTTGGTTGAAAACATCATACTCAAAGTATTGGGCGAAGCCGACGAGATCTTCGGCATATTGCGTCGCGCCGTCTTTCTCCTGTCCTGGTATGAACATCCCGAAATGCGGCGTTGGCGGGTTAATCGGGTCGATTTTCCTTATCTGTTCTGTTAGCTTGCTGGTATTATTACCATTATTGTCATAACCATATTTCGTGGTTGTTTTGAGATCGCCTTCTTGCTTTGTGGTACTTATCAGTCTATTCTGCTCGTTATATGCATAGGCGATAAATGTTCTGGTTGTCCCATCCGTGACTGTTTCGGTTTCCCTGTTTCCGGCTTTGTCATAGGTATATTCTGTGACTTTTCCTGCCGGTTCGGTTACTTTCAGCAGCCGGTTCAGTTTGTCATAAACATAGCTTGTGGTGCCCTTGCTTACACCGTTTAGGATTTCGGTCTTGGATGTCTGGTTGTGGGCCGCATCATAGGTATAGGTATAGCTGTCCATTACGCTGTTGTCGGTTTTGTAATTGGTCAGCGTGTTTAAGAGATTATCGGAGTAATAGGTATATTGTTCGGACGATCCGTCCGCATAGGTTACGCTCTTTTTAGCGCCATTCGGATAATATTCGTAAACTGTTCCGGTTGTCTGCCCATCTGTCCGGACTTCTTTAAGCCGACCGGCTTTATCAAAAATCTTGAGGGTGATGTTTCCTTTTAGGTCGGTCGCCTTCTCTGCGTAGAAACCTTCAGGCATATCCGCTGTTATATCATATTGATAGGTATTGGCGCCAAGACCTTCCAGCGTCTTCGTCAGGACCCGGTTCAGCTCGTCATAGGTGCGCGCGGTTTTTCCGGTTGTGTCTGTCATGGTAAGCAGGTTATTGTTGCCGTCATAGGTGAAGCTGATGACGATATCTTTTGCTCTTTCCGAGATCTTTCTACCATGCGTATCGTAAATGTAGGTAAAGGTGACGCCGTTGCGGTCTGTTTTTGCAGCCAGGCTGCCATTCGCGTAATACGTGTAGGATTCAGTTTTGGTCGGAGTGTAGGTATAACTCCCCGCTGCCCCTGTCCTGCCTCCGGCATCAATCTTTCTGACCAGCTTGTTGGCGCAGTTGTATTCGTAATTCGTGGTATTGCCTTTGCCATCAGTCTGTGATGTCATATTCTTATTAAGGTCATAGGTGTAGGTTGTCTTCTCCCCTTTGGCATTGGTCACGGCGATGAGATTATTGAATTGGTCATAGCTGTAATAGGTGACGTTGTTGTTTCCGTCTGTTTTTGTTGCGATGTTGCCGACGTTGTCATAGCTCTGGCGCGTCGCATGTCCTTCAGGGTCGGTCGTGGAAACCAGACGGTTGTTTTTGTCATAGGTATACTTCGTCACTGCAAACGTTTGGGCAGTGCTGTCCAGGATGCTCCAAGATTCTGTCTGCTGGTGGCTGGAATTGTATTTGAGTTTCTGGATAATGGTATACGGGTCTTCTTTTTGTATAAGTCGGTTGATCGGGTCGTAAACACTTGTGTAGGTTCCTGTACTGACATTGTTTAAATATTTGGTGACGGTCATTGGGTTGTTGTTTTTATCATACGTATAAACAATCTTGTTGACAACGGCTTCGTCCGATCCCGCCGTATGGACAGTTACTTCAGTACTTACTAAGCGGTTCAGGCCATCATAGCTGTTTGTCGTAACTGTACCGTTGCCGTCGGTAACGTAGATTTTGTTCCCATTCAGGTCATAGCTTAAAGAAGTTGTGATCGCGTCTGTTCCATCTTTCGCCTGCTGCGTATGGGTCAGCTGTCTTCCCTGCTGATCATACGTGTAAAGGTCCACCGTTCCCATGGAATCTTCTTGGTAGGCCAGGTTTCCGGATATATCATACAGATAAGTGACCGTGTAAGACGGAATAGAAGCATCTGCCGGGTAAACGGCTTTTCTTACTTTATTAAGAGCATTGTAGATATAAGTCGTTGTGCTGCCATTGCCGTCTGTCTGGGCTATTAGATTTCCGGCGAGATCATACTTTGAAGTTTTGATGACCGCCGCCGCGTCCCCGGCAGATTTTCTGATACTGACCTGAAGGATGCGTCCGGCATTGTCATAACTATACTCTGTGATGGCGCCTTTAGCGTCTGTTTCCGAGATATTCCGTAATGCCCCGTCATACTGGTACGAAACTGTATAACTTAAGCCCTTCTCCTTTGCTACCGCATCCAATACTTTCGTTTTCAGATTGGCATAGTTATACGTATATTCCGTGCCATATCCTGTTCTGATCTTGTCGGCATCGGTGCTTCCCGACCCGGCTTCATAGCCGCGTCCGTCCATTTCTTTGATGACATTCCCGTTCAGATCGTAACGGTAGGCTTTGGCAACGATCGTGATCCAGCTGGTATCCGCAGGCGCATTTTTAAATACGTCTTTTTTCACAATTACTCTGCTCATCAGGTCATAGGTGTACTCGCTGCGATTCATAACCGAGAGGTTAACAGATTCTGTGAGTTCCCCTGTTCCGGTATAGTTGGCCGGAGGGACTTCGCGGATCAGTCTGTCGGCACGGTCGTATTCATAAGCTGTCATAAAGTTCGTGACCGTATGGCTAGGATCTGTGGTGGTTTTCTTGGTCTTTATTAAACGTCCTTTTTGGTCATAAGCGTACTCTGTGATATTGCCAAGGGCGTCTTTGGTCTTCATTTCTTTCCCGTTCCAGGTATACCCCATGACCTCGATTGTTGCTGTGGTGCGTGCGCCGTTTTCATCCAGGGTATCCTGGGTTTTCGTTAACAAGCGATTCATGGTGTCGTAGGTATAAGTGGTTACTGTGCTGTCGGGTTCAATGGTCTTGCTAAGGTTGCCGCTTTTATCATAGGCGTTGGTGGTTGTAAGGATGGTATCCCCTGTTTTATCGGAACTGCCGTAAATATCCGCCGAGGAAACATGAAGCATGATTTTTGTGGGGTTGCCTCTTTGGTCATTTTGATATTCGGTGATATTTACGGTATTTTCACTGGTGTAAATATCCTGTCTTTTTACAAATCCATCCGGATCGTACTGATAGATTTTCTTGGCACCGGTCGAATCGGTGACCTGTTTGACTTTGCCATCTTTATCATAGGTATACGAAGTTATCATCAGTCTGTCGCTGGACGGGGCAACATAAAGTTCGACTTTATCTTTCCCTGTTTTTTCAGCGGTTTTATTGCCGGCTCTGTCATAAGTGACCGCACTGTAGCTGTATCTGTCCGATTCCAGCGGCGACCATTTTTCACTGAATCGGTTTAATCCGTCATATTTGATATAGGTTGTCCCGCCGTTGGCATCGGTTACGGATTTGACCAGGCCGTTGCTGTAATATACGGTCACGATGTTCCCGCCGTCCGGGTTCTTTTGGTTTACGACATTGCCGCGGTAATCATAGGTGGTGACAGTGACGGCTCTATCCGTATCGTTTAAGTATACGGTTTCCGTTTTTTGGAGCTTGCCGCTGACAACTGAATAGGCATACTCCTTCAGGGTCTGGGCAGTCGTATCTGTGGAGAGGTTTTTAAAGGATATTTTGGTTAATCGGTTCATCACATCATAGGTGTAGATGTAGACTGAACCGTTGGGTTTTGTTTCTGTTGCCAGATTACCGTAGACGTCATACGTGTATGTCGTCGTATTGCCGCACGGATCCGTCTGCGATAAGACCCTGCCGCTTGCTGAATAGGTCGTGGCCATACCGTCAGAAGTGTCACTATAGTTATGGGTGGGCGCCTGGCTGTTCAATCCGTCCTTGGTCAGATCATACTGGTTCGGGGCAACCTCAAGGGTTTTCCGCCCCATGGCATCGTAAACGATCCGGGTGGTTTCTTTGTTATTGAGTTCGATTTTTTCAACTCTTCCACACGGGTCATAGGTATAGGTGGTTTTGTAGCCCGACGGGGAGGTCATGAGCGTGAGCCAGCCGTTTTTGTTGTACGTGTATTGGGTGACATGATGCTCCGGGTCGGTGACACTGGCCTTGTTCCCGTATTCATCATAGGTATACGTCGTTGTGTTGCCTTCGGGATCGGTTTCCGCTTTGAGTAACCCCAACGCAGGATACCCCAGGGATGTCCGTTCCGCATCGCTGTAATACACATACGTTGTGATGGCAAATTTGGTCTGATTGGCATCCGCGCTATAGGTATCGGTACCGTTTAAGGGCTGGATTTTTTTCAGCAGGTTGGCTGAATTGGTATCGTATACGTAATAGGTGGAATGGCTTAATTCGTCGGTTTCGGAAATCAGGTTGTTTTTGGCGTCATAGGTATAGGTGCTGTAAGAAGTATCGGGGTTAATGATCTTGGTCATATTCCCCATGCTGTCCCGCTGATATTGCGTCTTGTTGCCATACCGGTCGGTAATGGCGATTTCTTCGCCGTATTTGTTTGTCCCATTCGCGTCTAAATTGTATTCGACGGTCGCAGTCTTACCTTCCGGGTCTTGGGTTTTGGTAACATAGTAGCAGGAATCATACCACTTGATGATTTGCCGGCCGTTGGCATCGGTGATGGTTGTTTTTGAGTTGGCGGTATCATAGGTATAGGTGGATACTTTGCCGTCAGGCTCGGCATAGCTATTTACCTTATATGTCCCCGAGCTATTGGTATACGTCAAGGTTTCCAGTATATTGCTTGATGCGTCTTTGATTGAGGCCAGACAGCCGGAGGCGCTGTCATAGGTATAGGTTGCAATCACGGTATCGGACGGGTCGGTAACGGTGGTCAGCCGGTTTGAGGCGTCATAGCCATATTTAAAGGTTCGGTTCATTGGGTCCGTGACCGTGGTGATATACCCGGCGGCATTATAGGTTACGGTGAAGAACCGCCCAGCTGCATCGGTTACTTTCTGAACTTTACCTGTGGCATTGACCTCGATTGTGATTGTGTTGCCGTTCCGGTCTTTCATCCAGCAGAGATAACCACTCGTATTGAAACCGTACGTATACTGGTCTTTGGTGGTGAGGATATACGAGTTGTCAGCTTGTTTGACCATGGTGCTATGGGAGTCGTTGGCTGTGAATACACCGCTGTTGTTGACAAAAACCTGGGCAGATCCGTTGGGAAGCTTCGCGACCCACTGGGTGGGATAGGTCGTATCCTGGGTAAAGCTTCCTTCAAATCCGAAAAACCACCCTTTGCCCAAGGTGCTGGAAGTCCGGGTATCTTTCGAGTTGTAGGTCCGCGATATATCAACGGTGAAACCCGGCGAGGACAGACTGAAATCGGTCACCGTTTTGGCGTAGTTCCCTGTAGCAGCATTGACGCCGTTTTCACCATAATGGATCTGTTCCATGTTTTGTTGGGAAATCGTGGCGGCAAGTGTGGTGACTGTACTATCCACGGTAGTTTTTGCGGTGGTGGTATCATCTTTTGTTGTTTGCTCAGCTGTATTTGCAGGAACTGCAGCGGCAGCCTTCAGCGCCTTGTCTGCATTGACGATGCCGCCTGCGGTTACTTTGCCGGTCAGGCTGTCTAAGGCAACAACGCTGTTTTTGATGCAGGCGTTGACTTGTGCCGGGGTCAGCCCCGGATAAGCGCTTTCGATCAGGGCGGCGATCCCGCTGACATAAGGGGCGGCTGCGGAGGTCCCGCTGATATAGCCATAATTACCATCCGGCAAGGTACTGAGGATGCCGACGCCCGGGGCTGCGACGTCAACGTTTGTCCCATAGCTGGAGAACGAAGCAAGGTTTCCTGTGTTATTGATTGCGGCTACGGAGATGATGTTCGGCAGGTTGAATGCTGCCGGGTATACCGGTGAAACGGAGGCATCGTTGCCGGCGGCGCAGACGAACAAAATTGCGCTTTGGGCCATGGCATCTTTTAAGGCAAGGTTTTCTTCTGAGCAGCCGAAGCTGCAGTTGATGATCTTGATACCATGGCTGCTTGCATATTCAATCGCTTCAATGGCGTCGGAGGTATAGCCGGTACCGTCTTGGATAAATTTAAGCGGTACGATTTTGACGCCCGGAGCTACGCCTTTGATGCCGGCGCTGTTTGCTTCCGCAGCGATAATCCCGGCAACATGGGTTCCGTGGGAATCCGAGCTTACTGAGCTGAATACATTGCTGCTGTCGGTTATGAAGTTATACCCGGATACGATGTTGCCGTTAAGATCAGGGTGGGTGGTATCGATACCGGTATCCAGCACGCCAACCAATACGGAGGATGATCCTTCGGTCGTTGTCCAGGCAGACTCGGCGCCAATGTCGATCCCGGGAGTACCGGCAACGCCGCTAATAGCCTGTCCGGCATTGAACAGTCCCCACTCTTCATTAAACCGCTCGTCTGCCGTCGCGCTATACAGGTTGAGCTTGTAATTTGGCTGGGCATAGACGACGTTGGTGTCTTTTTTGAATTCTTTAACGACTTTGGCAATATCATCGTCTTGAGAGATTTCCAGAAGTTCTGTTTTCGTTTGTTTTTTCTTATACTTGGAATCGAGTTTTGCAAGGTTTAGGTTCTTCTTAACCTTTGTTTTGACGCTGTCGGCTTTGGTGTCATCCTTGTATTTGACAAGAATCTGTACTTCTTCTCTGTGGGATACACCGGCTTCTGCCGCCTTAACGGTATCCGTCGGCTCGGTGATCACTACACCGGTGATTAAGAATAAAGCGATAAAGAGCTTCAGTATGAGCCCTGTGATTTTATTCATTTTGTTCCTCCTAACCCACCCCTTCCTCTCTTTTTTGCAAGAGAGGGAGCGGATCTTCTTTGATCAATCTGTTTGGTGTGACTCGATTTTTTTTATGACGAAAGAATTTATGGGGTGGGCTCGTCCTGTTTGCTAAATACGGTATAGGTGATGGTTGTGCCGCCGGTTGCTTTGGCTTTGAATTTGATGCTGTTTAGGACCCCGGTCCAGGCTTCGCCAGGGTTGATGACTTTGTCGGCGACGAAGACGATTTCTCCGGGTTTGAATTCGGTGATGGTGATATCTGTGCCTTCGATCCTGCCAGGCACTGTTTCATAGATGCCGGTCAGTGTCGACAGGTCAATCACGTCAATTGCCGCGGCATTATACGTCACAACCATGGTATACGGGCTAAAGTCCGTGATATCTTTGGCCGTGAGTCCCAGGTCGACGGTCTTCGTTTTCTTACACCAGGCTTTTAAGGCATTGTTGATGATCTTGCCGCTCCATTCGCTTACACCCTGCATATTGTGCGTCCGGATACGGTAGGTGTATTCACGGCCCAGACCGGTCCGGCGATGGGTGAAGGTGTTCTTGGCGATATCCGAGACGATTGTGGTGGTCGTGCCGTCACTGATCTCAATGTCAAAGCTCTGGTCGCTGTCTTTTTTATTCCAGGTAAGCGTGGCACCGGTGGAAGAGGATTTTACCTCAATGTTGGCAGGAGCTGCCGGTTTACCGGGCAGTGTCTTGATATACTGCATGGCGCTCCAGTCGCCTTCAATGGCCGCATTGCGCGCTCGGACCCGGTAAGCGTGGAGGGTATCGGATTCCAGTCCGTCATGAATGTAGATTGGATCGTCGTCGTCTTCCATGAGTATGCCGTCAAGTTCCACATCATAGCCTTCGGCATTCTCGACCGCGTCCCAGGTGATGGTGATCAGGGTATCTGAGACAGTGGCGTTGACGTTTTGGGGGATAGCCGGTTTAACCGGTGTGGCGTAAGTGGTGATGACATCGCTTAAGCCGCTCTCGCCGGTAGCAGAGACTGCTTTAATCTGGAAGCTGTATTTTGTCTCCGGCGTTAGGCCGGTAAATGTATAGGTGGTTGTGTTTGAAGTTACGGGTGTCCCGGTATTTAAAGTTATCTGATAGGAGGTTGCATCCTGAACGGCATTCCAGGTAAGAATGATTGAGGTATCGGATTCGTCTGTGCGTATTCCGGAAGGCGTATCCAGGAGATAGGTCGTTATTGTGATCGGATCGCTCCAGGTGCCGGCCCCGATGCTGTTGACACCGCGGATCTTATAGATGTGCGTGCTGTTTGGCGTCAAACCACGTTTTTCACAAGTGGTCGGTGTGTTATTGTCAACGATACGGGTCTCCTGACCGTTGACGATTTCGACAATTTCGTAGGTCTCGGCATCAGTTGCCGCGGTCCAGTTGATGGTGGCCGTGGTATTCGTTGCCGTATAGGTGATACCAGCCGGTGCTCCGGGCAGTCCGCCTGTTGTCATGACCGATTTAAGTGTACTCCACTCGCCTGCTCCCTGGACATTCCGGGTTCTTACGCGGTAGGTATGCTGCGTGGATGGTTTAAGGCCGGTAGATTTATAGGAGGTGTTAAGTTTGACATTTTTGATTACACCGTCGAATTCCAGGTCGTAGCTGAGTGCTCCGGCGACGGCATCCCAAGTAATGGTGACCGAGGTGCCTGCCGGGGCGGCTGTGAGGTTAGCCGGAGCAGCCGCTAAGGCATATTTGGCGCGGCCGGTTATCACATTACTCCAGTCGCCGGCTCCTGTCTCATTTTTGGGTCTGATCCGGAAGAGATGGTCCTGACCGGGAGTGAAGGTGTTTTCGTAGGTTGTTCTGGCACCGTTGTCTGTGATGGCGCCGTCGATCTCAATGTCATAACCGGTTGCGGCATCCATAGGGTCCCAGGTAATGGTGATTTTGCCGGTCCCGGAAGTGAGTTTGATGTTGGAGACTGTGCCTTCGGGGGCCGACCCGTAGGTGTCCCCGGCTGATATTTCACTATAGTCTGTTTGGATGTTCTCCGCATTTCTGGCTTTGACTTGGAATAAATACTGCGTTTTGAGGTTGAGACCGCTAACGACAATTTTTTTGGTGGTGAGTGGGTACCAGTCGGGATCAACGGTTAACTCGCCGGCAGCGTTGACATATTTGTCACCGCAGTAGATTTGGTACTCGGTATTGGCAGGGTTGGTGTCCGTGATTGTGAGTTCCAGCGATGTTGTTGACAGCGGTTTGGCGGAGATGGTGGGTTTTTCAGCTTTTGTTAATATTTCTTTGGTTGTACTGGCAATATTCCCGGCTTTGTCTTTGGCTTCGAGTTTGATGGTATAGGTCTTATTTGGAAGTAACGGGTTCTGCTGGGTCGTATAGGATGCTTTGGCTATCATGCTGTCTGTATAACTAAATGTCCCGGAAGAGTTGGCATAGATCAGTAACGGGTTCGGCAGATTCGGGAGGTTTGAATATGCGGTAACGCTTATTGCGTTGATGGAAACGCCATTATTTAATACGTTAGCTGCGGGACCCCATGTACCCGTATAACTCATCTGTTTAAGTACAGGGGTTTGCGTGTTCGATGCGTCTTTCGCTGTCCATAGCAGGGTTACCTTGTTACTTTCATCATACGTAAGTACCGGCGAGTTCTGGTCATATAGATTGCCGCTGGTAAGTTTTGTCGCTGTGCTCCAAGTCGAGCCCCCATCAGTCGATTTACTGTACCACAAATTGAAGTAAGAACTATCTGTAGTGTCTTTACTCTGCCAAACCAGATGAATGACATTATTTTTATCTGTTATGACAATTGGTTTCATATTAAAATTGTCGTATATCCTTGGTGAAGCATATGCTGTGCTCGTACTCCACGATGATCCATTAAATGAGCATACATAAATATAGTGATAATACCCACCGTAACCTTCATCATACAATGCATTCTCGAAAATTACCGCCGGGTACCCATTACTATTAATTAGAATCGAAGGATTAGTGTAGCCATTACCTCCAATTATAGCTGTGGGAGCTTGCCATGTAATGCCTCCATCTGTGCTTTTGCTATATCGGATTCCATTATTGCACCATGCAGTATATAGGATTCCGGAGTTATCAGATGTTATGGAACACCCCGGGCCAAAAATATTTTGAGCTGCATCGACGACGACAGCAGATGAAGAAATATCGCTTCCTTGTGTTATTGTAGATGCATCGAATTTCCATACGCGTGCATAACTAATCGTTGGAATAGTAGTAAAAAAATAGACATTGTTATTAAATGAGCATATGGATAAGCTGACGGAACCGGATATATTTAAGTAACATAATAAGTCCCATGATACTCCGGAGTTTTTGCTGCAATAAAAATTGACTCGATTGTTTGTATAGCTGTAAAGCGAGTATATGAGCCAGCCATTGCTGAGTTTTACAACCTTTTGTGAGTTATTGTTTAGATAATCCGATAACGAAGTTATGTTCGTCGTGCTAATTCCCTGCAGCCAAGGGCTGATATTCTCACCAATGGTATACCTTAAGGCGGCGCTATCAAACCCTGAAACATTATCTTTGGCTCCGCCGGTTACACTGACACTATTACTTGTCGAGGATGTTTCTGTAATACTTAAGCTATCCGGCACGGTTTTATCCCATGTGAAGCTGACTGAAGCCGCTGCTGAAAAAGTTCCGTCGTCAGCAACACAATATAGGGTATGTTTGCCTTCAGCAAGGTTCGTCAAATTTACGGTTGAAAAATTTACTGTCTGAGCGCTGTTCGTATTGGATACGGCTTGGGTCTCTCTTGGTGTTGTTTCAGAGTCGAGATAATACGAGCAGGAAAGTGAACTGTCGTCCGGGTCGGAGACAGATACCGATAGATTAAGTGATGCACTCGCATTATAGACCGAGTTTGAGATTGGCGTTATGATTGCAACAAGAGGGGGTCTATCGCAAATCAGACTGGGTATTGTACCCGGGATAGAAGCGTTTGCTGTACCGCCGTTGCCCAGTTGTCCAAATCCATTGTATCCCCATGATTTAACCGAGCCATCATTCATCAAAGCTATTGAATGCTCAGAATAATGGCCGGATATTAACATACGTATACCTGATAGATTCGGAATAGTAATCGGGGTGTAATTATATGTATTGTAATTACCTGTGCCTAAATCTCCGGCAGCACCATAACCCCAAGCCTTTGCCGTGCCATCATTCAGTAATGCAAACGAGGAATAATAGCAAGCGCTGACTTGTTTCACATCCGTTAGCCCTGTTACCTGTGTAGGCGAATAATAATTTCCACTATTCCCTATTCCAAGCTGTCCATATTGTCCATATCCCCAAGCCTTTACGGTGCCATCGTTTATCAATGCTACAGCATGGTAAAGACCAGTTACCAATTGCTTGACATTAGCTAGGCCTGGGATAGTTGTTGGCGTATATATTGTCGATGTATTTCCGTTCCCAAGCTGTCCATAGGCATTATTTCCCCATGATTTAACGGTACCGTCGTTCATAATGGCATATGAACTGCAATGTCCTACGACTACTGCCTTGACACCTGTAAGTCCGGGTATGGTTGTCGGTGTGTAATATGCTGTTGTACCCATCCCTAACTCTCCATTACTGTTATTTCCCCAGGCTTTGACAGTGCCATCATTCATTAACGCCAGGGAATGGTACGTACCTGCTGAGATTTGTTTTACACCTGTTAGGCCGGATATGATGGTTGGCGTATTATAGTCTGCCGTATTTCCGGTCCCCAATTGGCCATAGCAATTATATCCCCATGCTTTAACGGTGCCATCATTCATTAAAGCGAGTGAGTAATAAAGACCTGCCGATAACTGCTTGACACCTGTGAGGCCCGGTATGGCTGTAGGCGTATAATATGCGGTAGTATTTCCGGTCCCTAACTGACCGTAGATGTTCCTTCCCCATGCTTTTACGGTTCCGTCTTTTTGTATACATAAAGAATGATCAGCTCCGGTTGCAGCAATGACCGCATTCGAGTCTATGCTTGATTCAGCATAAGCTGCTTTCATAAGACCGGAGGTGTCAAATCCCATGCTATTCCCTAACCCAGTTAAAAGATCAAAGGAACAAAGAATGACCCATGTACATAAAATAAGTCTAAGCGTTTTGTGTTTCATTTGCCTCTCTCCTTAAATATGGTTTTGCAGCAGTTCAATTTGTGTATAATCATACATAGAAATTGATTAATCCCTATATTTGTATAAATTTAGACAAGCTCAATCATAGCATAAGCGTCTTCTTTTTTATGTAAAATTATGTAGATTACACCATTGAATTAATAAGTTGTATTTTGCTGTATCGTGTTATGTTCTGTTTTATTTTGTTATGTTTTGTATTTCTATGTCTAAACAAAACTTTTAAACAGAACTTTTGCAAGCGGCAAAATACGTATCACTTGGAAATTCGCTTGTGGGATATAAAAATAGCTCCCCTTGTAATAAACAGTTTTTTATTTAAACTGTTTACGACAAGGGGAGCCTATCAATTTTATAGGGTTAATACCTCATAGAGTTTGGCATGTCTATTATTCTTCCGATGACACGACCCTGCTTCGCAGTTCTCCGACCATGCTCGGTACGTCAATCTGCATCGGGCAACGCTCCACACAACGTCCGCAGCGCAAACAGGTGTACAGCATCGGCGCAGCAGCATCTGCTCCGCCTTCAACGAAGGCTGTCCAGACGGATCCTATGCCGCTTAAGTAGGTCTTGCCGTAATGTCCGGCTGTGACCTGAAATACAGGGCACTCATACATACAGCCGCCGCAGCGCAGACAGTGCGCAGCTTGGCTGAAATGTTCCTCCGCCATCATTTTGCTCCGGCCGTTATCAACAAAAATAACATAAAATTCTTTCGGTCCATGAGCGCCGTAAGTCGTAACCTTCTCGATATCCCCGGTCTTGCTCGGGCCGCTGATAATGTTGACATAGCTCGGTGCTCCGTACTGGGCGTATCTCCACGTTACCTCAGCTGTCATCATGGCCTCGAGGAAAGACGGTACAAGTTTTTCAATGCCCACAATGACAATATGTACCGGCGGCGCACCCGTACAAAGCCGGACATTTCCTTCATTTTCAATAATGACAACTTGACCGGTATCGGCAGCAACCACATTGGCGCCGCTGATTCCAATATCGGCAGTGAAATATTTCTCTCTTAAGAATTCCCGTACGACCCCAACTTCCTGAGCAATATCGGGAGGCACTTCCTTTTTAAAGAAATCGGTAAAGATCTCTGCAACCTGTTCTCTGGGTACATGGATTGCCGGAGACAGAATATGCATCGGGCGGTCATCTTTCAACTGAAGAATGAATTCCCCAAGATCGGTTTCCCAAACCTCGTTCCCGGCTTTCTCCAGCCCATGTCTGAGTTTAAGCTCTTCGCCCAGCATACTCTTTCCTTTCACGATCACCTTGCCGGTACCGACAATCTCATCAAGAATACGGAAAACTTCGTCCTTGTCTTTGGCAAAGAAAGCCTTGCCATGATTTCTTTCAATTGCTTCCATGGCCTGTTCCCTAAGCTCTTTGTTATGCTGCATCGAATAGGCTTTAATTTCCCGGACTTCCTCGGCAAGCTTTTCCGTGTGCGGATAGCGGTCCATCGTCGAAGATACCGTCTCCCGGTAGGATTTTACGGCTCTGGTGATCGCCCGGTTAATATTAGGGTCTTTACTCGCTTTATTCAAATTCTTGGTGTAGGCGCCAATTTCTTTATTCAAGTCAGTCATTAATCCTTAAACCCCCTAAATAAGAATTCAACCATATCATCCATGATCATCGGATGATTCTTATCGACACCGCTTTCCAGTGAAGATAAGCAGTACGGGCAGGATATCAAAGCCCGCTTTGCTCCGGTATCCGCCAATTCAACGACTCTGCGTTTGGAAATTGTTTTGGATATCTCGGGAAACAGCATTTTACTTGGGCCGCCGCAGCAGGTTGTCCACTCTCTGCAGCGCAGCGGCTCAATATATTTTACACCGACTGCATCCAAAACATCTCTGATCTCCTGGGATATGCCAAGTTCCCTGGCCATCCGGCAGGAATCATGGATAACCACCGGGTCCTTTTCATCAACAGCGGGAAGCAAATGCCTTTTTTCCCAGACTAATTCGATAAAAGTCTTCACCTGAACATCCGGAAAGTCAACCAGTTTGGGATAAACAAGCTTGAACATTTCCGCTGCATGCGGCGAAGTGCAGACGATAACTTTTGCTTCGGTCTCTCTAATGCGTTCAGCTAAGATCACAGCATAGGACTTTAATTCTTGCCAAAAACCAAGTTCATCCAGCAAAGCACCGGTATACATATCTGCCTGAGGGTCATAGCAAAGATCATAACCAAGTTTTTGCAAAATGATTGCTGCTTTATAATTTACAGAATAGAATCTTTCTTTGTCTTTGGCCAAGACAGAAGCATAGATCTTCTCCGCATTAATACCGGTCTTATTCACAAGCTTTCTTGCTCCCATCAGCCAGGAGAAAAGGTTGCTGGACGAATCAACATAAATCAGAGTCTTGACAAGTGAATCAATATACGGCAAAAGCTGATATTCACTGCCTGTATAAAACAGGATCTCACCTTTTTTGGGAAGCTTTAAATCTTTCACCCAGGAAGCTATCTCCTTTGGCTTCAAAGCCAGCGGGTTCTGATATTCAACAATATTATCTCTGATTAACGCCAAAACAGGCGGCAGTTTTTTCTTCTTAGGCAAAATCTCACAGCCCTTCTAATAAAATGGGTACATCAATTATTTAATACAAAAAAAAGATAATAGTAAATGCCCAGCAAAAATGTATTATGTATTCATAATTCGGGTAATACAATGATCTCTAACTTTAAAACATGTGAAGAAATAATACCCTGCATATTCTGGCCTTCACTCCCCTCATATGATATGATAAGATAAAATTAGTTTCCAGACAAAACCAGAAAAGAGGAGAATTCTATGGAGGAAAACATCACTCCGGCCAAACCCAGAAGAAGATTCTGGATAAAAATTATTCCAATTGTACTTATTATTGCGCTCATTGCCGCTATGATCGGTTTCAAAGGCTACGTAATCGTTGAACCTGGCCACCGGGGCGTTATCGTCCAACTTGGTAAAGTTATGCCATACGTTTTGGATGAAGGATTCCACATCATTGTACCATTTATCCAGGATATTATTCCAGTTGAAGTCCGACTTCAGAAAGACCAGTCTGACCAAACCACCTCTTCCAAGGACCTTCAGGTCGTGAATACAACGATCGCTGTCAATTACCGGCTTAATCCGGAAAATGTCAACAAGCTCTACCAGGATGTAGGCCTGGAATATAAAGAAAAAGTTGTCGACCCGGCCGTCAGTGAATCGCTCAAGGCTGTAACCGCTCAGTACACCGCGGAAGAGCTGATCTCTAAACGTTCGGAAGTCAGCGCCAAAGTCAAAGAGATACTTGGCAAGAAGCTTGCAGTTTACTATATGGGACTGGACGATATCAACATCACCGAATTTGACTTCAGCGATCAATTCAATCAGGCCATTGAGGAGAAACAGATCGCCGAACAGCAGGCCTTAAAAGCAAATCTTGATCTGCAGAGAATCCAAGTTGAAGCCCAGCAGCAGATTGAACAGGCCAAGGCTGAAGCAGAAGCCCTGAAGCTGCAGAAGGATGTCATTACCCCTGAACTGGTAGAACTGCGTAAAATTGAGGCTCAGCTTGAAGCGATTAAGAAGTGGGACGGCAAACTGCCGACCGTGACAGGCAGCGGCGCTGTTCCGTTTATCGATATCAATAATCTGAGCAAATAATTATATGGAATAATTAACTCAGTATATTTAGATATTTAGGGATTTTAATATCATAAGGTAATGATGAAACAGCCCGCATTCTTTCAAAGGAATACGAGCTGTTTTTTTATTGGAAATTCCGATGATCCCATCAAATCATTTTTTCTTTTTTCTTTTTTCTTTTATCTATCTCCATCCAGAAGGTTCCCGAGTCCTCCCAGAATACTCCCCTCGCCCTTCTGGGACCCGCCAAGCCTCGGTGCGGAAGCTATGATTCTGTCCGCCAGACGGCTGAACGGCAGAGACTGCAGCCAAACTTTGCCGGGGCCGGAAACAGTTGCAAAGAATAGTCCTTCCCCGCCAAAAAAAGCAGTTTTAATGCCTCCGACAAACTGAATATCATAGCAAACACTGCCGGTCATTCCGACGAGACAGCCGGTATCGACCCTGAGGGTTTCTCCCGGCCGAAGCTCCCTCTCGATAATGGTTCCGCCGGCATGCAGGAAAGCCAGGCCGTCTCCCTCAAGTTTCTGCATGATAAATCCTTCACCGCCAAAGAATCCGGTTCCAAGTCTCTTGTTGAATTCGATGCCGATCGCTACCCCTTTTGCGGCACACAGAAAGGCATCCTTTTGACAAATTACTTTACCATTATACGCAGTCAGATCAACCGGGATGATTTTCCCGGGATAAGGGGCCGCAAAAGAAGCATGCGCTTTGCCTGCCCCGCTGTTGGTGAATAGGGTCATAAAAAGGCTTTCTCCTGTCAGAAGCCTTTTTCCTGCTCCAAATAGCTTCCCGGTAAGTCCCCTGTTTTCTCCCTGTCCGGATCCGTCCCCAAAGATGGTTTCCATCTGAATGCCCGGTTCCATAAACATTAAGGCTCCTGCTTCCGCAATCACACTTTCAGCCGGGTCCAATTCAACCTCAACAAACTGCATGTCATCCCCGTAGATCTTATATTCGATTTCGTGAGCTTTTCCCATGCTAACTCCTCTCTTTCCTGATTATCTTTTAGCTGTCTTTTGTTCATCTTGTATTTATTCAATTTTACCAATTTACCAATCAATTTCCATACAAAACGCTAAAATCCTGCTTTCACTTTTCTTTTTCTAAGAAAATCTTGACGATTCACAGGAAAGTCTTCCTGATTTACAGGGAAATCTCAACGACATGGTTTTTGCCGTCGTCGCTTAACGCAATTGGAAAATGATCCTGAACTTTATCATCGACTTTAATCTTCGTAGACGTCATACTTTCACCAGTTTCAGTCCCTGCCGGCTGCCGGCACTTTACCGTAATTTGATACGTTGAATTCTTATGCCGGTAGGTCAGGGAGTATGACTCCCAGTTAGACGGGACACACGGGGTTAACGACAGTTTGTCCCCTGTAATCTGCAACCCTAGAATGCCCTCCAAGGCCGCCTGATACATCCATCCGGCAGCACCGGTGTACCAAGTCCATCCACCTCTTCCAACATTCGGCTGAACCGCATACACATCGGCAGCGATCACATAGGGCTCTGCCTTATATTGACTGACTTCAATACCGGTACGGGCGTGGTTGACCGGATTCAGCATCTGAAACAGTTCCATCGCCTTATCCCTGCTGCCAAGTTTACTGAACGCCAAAACCGCCCAGGCAGCCGCATGAGTATATTGTCCGCCGTTCTCTCTGACTCCGGGAATATAGGCTTTGATATACCCGGGATTTTTATCCGTTTTATCAAATGGCGGTGTCAGCAGCTTTAACAGGGCTGCGTCCTTATCCCACAGATATCTTTCTACTGCCAGCATGGCATCAGCTGCTCTGCTTTTTAAAGCACTTCCAGACAGAATGGACCAGGACTGGGCAATCGCATCAATTTGACACTCGGAGCTTGTGATTGAACCTACCGGAGATCCGTCATCATAATAAGCACGCCTGTACCAGGAGCCATCCCAGCCATATTTCTCCATACTCTCCTGTAATTCGTTGACGATTCCGGTATATTTTTCAACTCTCTCGCTATCATCTTTTCTGGCACAAACCGGGATAAACTTTTTAAGAACTGCCAGAATAAACCAGCCAAGCCAGACGCTTTCTCCGTTCCCTTCCCTGCCAATCGCACTAAAACCGTCATTCCAGTCCCCGGTTCCGATCAGCGGCAAGCCGTGCCCGCCAAAGCGCAGGCTGCGGTCTATCGCCCGCACACAGTGCTCGTATACTGAACCGCTCTGCTCCGAAGTCTCCGGAACGGCATAACGCTCATCTTCGTTTTCCCCGAGAGCTTCAAGCTTCAGAAAGCTTGTTATCTCTTCCAAAATACTGAAATCTTCGGTATGCTCCAGATAGTCTGCTGTGACGTAAGGCAGCCACAATAAGTCATCTGAGAATTTTGTTCTGATCCCTTTGCCGGTCTCCGGATGCCACCAGTGCTGTACATCTCCCTCCGGAAACTGTCTGGAACTGTGCAGGATAATCTGCTTGCGGGTTATTTCCGGTTTGATGACGGCCAGGGGCATGACATCCTGAAGCTGGTCCCTATAGCCGTAAGCCCCGCCTGTTTGATAAAATCCCGACCGGGCCCAAATCCTGCAAACAATGGTCTGATAAAGCAGCCAACGGTTTACCAGCAGATCAAAGGACGGCTCCGGAGTCGAGATCTGGATACGCGACAAAATATCATCCCAATAGCGGCACACGCCCTGAAACGCCTCTGTGACGCTGTCCGGACTGCAAAAAGACTGAATCAATGAAAGTGCCGTTTCTTTATTTTGTTCATCCCCGAGCAGCAGGCAGACTGTTTTTTCTTCTCCAGGATCCAAGGTTACTTGAAGCAGAAGAACTGCGCATGGGTCGATGTTCGTACCCATCTTACCTGAAAGGACAGCCGATATCCCTGCCGGTTTTACCAGGCTGCCGTTAGCGCCCAGGAATTCAGCACGGTCAGACGTTGACGCTTGATAATCCGCACCGTAACCGGTGATGAAGGCCACTCTTCCGGCAAACTCTTCCTGGTAGACATTCCGGCAGAAGATGGTCGTATCGTGCAGTTCCGTGAGTAAATAAGGCATGTTCTGTTCCCGGTTGACTCCCAGCACCCATTCCAAATAATAATAGACAGAGAGGCGTTTTGGCAGCGTATTTTTATTGGTCAACTTCAACGCTGTAATTTTCAGGTTCTTCCCCAGCGGGATAAAGACCGTCGTTTCCTGGTTAATTCCAAAGCTGGAATGTTCAAATACCGTATACCCTTGACCATGCCTAATAAGATACGGCTGGCTGTCCCTCGCCGGCTGCGGCAGAGGCGACCAGTGCTCTTGGGAGTCCTCATCCTTGATAAAGACAGCCTCCCCGCTGACATCGAGCAGCGGATCGTTTGACCACGGGGATAGTTTGTACTCCCTGCTGTTTTGAGACCAGGTATAGCTCGCCCCTGCTTCAGAAATAATTGTCCCGAATTTTTCATTCGCGATTACATTGACCCAGGGCAGCGGGGTTGGCTGACTTTTCTCATTAATGATCACGTATTCTTTTCCGTTGTCCGTAAATCCGCCATAGCCGTTAAAGAACTTAAAGCCTTCTGTCTTTTTACTCTCCAGGACAGTGAGGTGCGTTTTACATACATTCTGTACAGGGAGGCTGTCTTTTTCTGACCGCCCGCTGGTAATACGGTTGCCTGCGATTTGTTCTATTGTGATTCTTTCGCCGGAAGTTTGTTCACTGGCAGCCGGTTCGTCTATGATCTTTTCACCAGCCCGCAGACACTTCATGATCTGGTGGTTTAAAGATCCGTTTTCGCCGGAAAATATGACGCTGGCGACGGTATGAAGCAGAATATCAGCCTCCCCGGAAAGCTGATCTTTTTTTAGGAGAAATACGCCTCCGGGTTTATTGACGAGTTTCCGAACATGACTGATGCTGATTTTTTCCATGATAACTTCCTGGGTTGCCTGAAAGTATCCCGTTTCGTCCTCATTGAAAATAACCAAGTCGATGTAGAGGCCTTTTATTTTCCAATATTCATGAATGGTCAGGATTTGATCGACCAGCTTGAGCTGGCTGCTATCCTGAATCTTCAGCATGACAACCGGCAGGTCACCCGATATGCCATGAGACCAGAGAGAAGTTTGTCCAAGCTGATTCGATGCTGCGGGACTTTTCCGGATTGGACAGCCATAGATGACCTGCCCGGCCAGACTTGAAATCATATTGGCTTCTCCAAAAGACAGTTGAAGGTTCGTTAATTCCATTAGATTTTGCGACCATGCCAATTCCCTGGCTTGCGTGATCACATAGCTGCTGCGGTATTTCTGGGCAAGCTGAAGGACAGATTCCAACGTATTTCCATATCCGGTCAGGAAATAGACAGATACTGTTCTTCCCGGATCAACTCTCACCCTGGCCCGCAGACTTAAGATCGGATCAAGAACCGCTCCTACCGAATTGGACAAAGGCTGGTTAATATCCATGACCCTAGGATCGGCCAGCGTTCGTCCGCGTCCGATAAATTTGACTCTGTCTGTCTCATACTCGGTTTCCCCAAACATATTTCCTTCACTGAACAAGGTATGCATCATATAATGTTCTGCGTTGTGCAAATGCCGTGGCCGCCGAAAAGCGACAAGGGTATTATTTTCATACTTTGTCTGGATGAACAGCTTGCTGAAGGCGGGATGAGCCATATCCGCCGAGAGTTCATCCAAAGCAACTTCCATATAACTTGTCAGTTGGAGATCCCTGGAATAACTGCTTTGATTGGTCAGCGTGATTCGCCTGATCTCCACAGGATCCTCAGGAGCGACGAATACATCTGTCTGCGTGATGATATTTCCGTCTTTGCGGATATACTTGACCGTATTCGGAAAACAGGTTACCTTGTATTCCTCAGGCTGGGTCTGAACCGGTTTGGCCGTAGCCGACCAAAGATTTCCCGAATTAAGATTTTGGACATAGAGAAATGTTCCATACCTGTCCATGGCGGGATCTTTGCGCCAGCGGGTCAGAAAAAGATGATTATACTGACTGTAGCCTGTACCGGAAAGCGTAAGCATGACGGCATATTCCCGGTTCGAAATGAAGCTGCAGCGCGGAACCCGGGTATTCGGACTCAGGTAGACCACAGGTTTCTCTCCGAGTTTGCAGGAAATAGCGCGGACTTCCTTTTCCCCGTTTTCTTCGATCATCGGATTAAACGTATATTCTTTCAGCGGAACCTGCTCCTGCAGCAGCATTTCAATCGATTTGATGACCGGTTCCCGGTGGAAGCGCTCCTGCATCCTGTTTGCTCCAAGGACATTCCCTAAGGCGATCAAGCTCATCCCCTGGTGGTGAGACATATAGCTCTTGACGATACTGGATTCCTCATTATACGGAACCCTGCTTTTGGTATAGTCAATCGCTTCAAACAGTCCGAATATACCGTTATAACCTTTATTTTTCATCAAACGGAGGTTTTCCATACTTGCTTTAAAATCAATCGGCAGCGCCATAAAAGTTGAATACGGGGATATGACCATATCTTTGGACAATCCTCTTTTCAGGCCTAAGCCCGGAACGCCAAAAGCTTTATATTGGTAATTGTTCTGGATATCAAAACAGAAAAATCCCGATTCGGATATCCCCCACGGCATTTTGGCCTTTTCCGTATGCGCCTGTTGAATCTTTACCACAGAGCGATAGGATTCATCAAGGAGCGTTCCGCGATAGCCCTTAAACAGGATAGAAGGCATTAAAAACTCAAACATGGTTCCGCTCCAGGATACCAGACAGCGCCTGCCGTTTATTCTGGTCAGCGGCCGGGCCATCTTAAACCAGTGGCTTTGAGGCACATCCCCTTTGGCAATTGCCAACAGGCTGGTCTGACGGGCTTCCGAGGCCAGCAGGTCATAATAGGATTTATCCCGTTTCCGCTCTGTTAAATTGTAGCCGATCGTAAACAGCTTGATCTGATCATCAAACAAGGGCTTGAAGTTCATTCTGTACACAAAATGATGAAGATCTTTCTGTAGCTTCCCAGCCCGGAGCAAAGTCAGAACGGCTCGTTTAAGCCCGCGATAGAGATAAGGCTGTAATTCCTTACCGGCGGTTTCCGGATTGTTCAGCAAGCCCAGATATTCCCGGATAAGAGATTTGACTGGGTACTGTCCGAGCTTTCGCAAAGAATCGGGCAGGTTAGGCAGGGTCAGGAACGGGAAGAAATATTCCAACGCATTTTTTCCGTCTTGAAGCATCCGAGCCAAAGCCTCCGGCCAAAAATCTTTTGTCATCAGCCTGAGGTCTGTCTCGGGTTTCTCAGCCGTATTTCCGTTTTGATCTGCCGGATTTCTGAGATGATTGCGCGTCAGTTTTGCCCATTTATCTACAAATGCATAACAAGTTTGAAGGTCTGTTATGCCTGCGGACGCTCCGGCTTCTTCAGCTCGCTCACTTGCCATGATGGCTTTCAGTTCTGCGCCAAAAGATCCCCTGACGTCAGGATCCACCGTGCCGGCATTCTCCTGACTCAGCAGATAAGTATCCATGAACCCCTGCAGCATGTTTTGCCCGATCAGTGGTTTCCCTGAAATTTCGGCCAGACCGTTTTTTAGCGCGATCATATAGCCTGCCATGTTGCCGCTGTCAACCGTGGAAATATAGATTGGGTGAAGTGGTTCCAGCGTCTGCGTATCGTACCAGTTATAGATATGCCCATTCCATTTTGGCATTCCTTGGATCGTCCGAAGCGTATTCCTGACCCGGCTCAGCATTCTTTCCGTGGTTACATAGCCGAGATCTCCGGCTGTAAGGTTAGCCAGCAGCGCCAGCCCGATATTGGTAGGTGATGTCCTGCAGGCCTCTCCTTTATGCGGCTCCAGCTGGATATTATCCGGAGGCAGATAATTGTTTTTCGCATTGACAAAAAGATCAAAATAAGCCCATACCTGCCGAGAGAACATACGAAGCACCCTGCGGTCTTCGGAAGATATCTCTGTGATAGAACCGGCATAGGGCAGACTCATTCGGTAGGCAAGCCATGGCGACGCCAGCCAGCTGATCAACAAGATTGTTAGGATTATCCCCGTAAGCAAGCTCACATAAAAATAACCGGATAGAAAGAAAAGGCTCATCACGATGCCGCGCGCCATTCTATGATAAAAATTCCAGGGGTCTAACTGAAGATGCGTTTCAGAATCTGCAGCCGTCTCCCATTCGAGTAAATTGCGTTTGGTGATGATTTGTCTCCCAAGACTCCTAAATACGGCATCCAGTTGATTATACGCTTGATACGGCAGCACCGCGATGCTGAACAGGATCTGGCTGATTCCTAGTTTCAGCTCAAACTTAAAGATCCTGAAGGTTATACTGCGGTCGATAAGGCGTCCGCCAATGTTCAGAAGCAGCGGTAAACTCAAACTCAGCAGGACTAAAATCGCCAGCTGGCTGAAGAACTGATGCAACGCGGTAACGGCTAAAAAAAGAATAATTATCTGAAAAGGCGTTTCCAGGCTCCGTCTGAGATTGTCAAAAATCTTCCAACGGGATACAGCGGAAAAGTCCTGCTGAAACATATAACGCGCAATTTGCCAGTCTCCCCTTATCCAACGATGCGCCCTTTTGGTATGCGACAGGAATTTGGTCGGATATCCGTCAAAAAACTCAATATCCGTCGCTAAGGCTGTACGCGCATAGAGACCTTCAATTAAGTCGTGACTCAGGATCCTATTATCCGGAAAGGCATCTTGGGTCACGGCGTGAAATACTTTCAGATCATAAATGCCTTTTCCTGTAAATATTCCTTCTCCAAAGAGATCCTGATAGATATCTGAAATCGCGCACGTATAGGGATCAATGCCTGCTGTTCCGGTGAACACCCTGGCAAAAGGCGAAGCAAACGCGCTTGCCGCCGTAAGACCGATCCGCGGCTGAATAATACCATAGCCATAGGCGATACTTTTGCCGTTGTCAGCCAGTCTTGCTTCATTCATCGGATGCGCAATTGTACCAATCAGCTTGCGTGCAGAATCTCTGGGCAGTATTGTATCGGCATCCAGCGTGATAACATAGCGGATTCCTTGCATGGCTTCCGGCTTTCCTGTTTGAATAAAGTAACTCGTCTCTCCCTCGTGCAGAAGCAGCCGGTTGAATTCAATCAGCTTTCCCCTTTTTCTTTCCCATCCCATCCAGGTCTTATCTTTTTCGTTCCATTTTCTTTCCCTGTGAAAATAGAAAAAACGCTCTTCCCCATATTTGTCATTCAGTTTTGCCGCCGCTTTGACACCTGCCTGAATGATCTCATCATCCCCAAGCTGTTTGGCCGCAGGGGCATCTGCAAAATCACCGAGAACGGCAAAGCACAAGTTCTGATCCCGGTTGCTTAAATAGTGTGTTTCCAGTTGTTTCATTTGCTGCCGGACTTTGGACGGATGATTGAAAATTGCCGGGATTACAACAATGGTTTTGTATTGCTCCGGTATCCCGTTATCCAGGTACAATTTCGGCAGAAAGTTCGGAGACAGCATCCTGCAGAACAAACGATTAATGAGACAGACAGCCATGCCATTGATCAGGACCAGCGCTCCAATCAGGCCCAGAAGCATACTACCCGACGATACATTGCCAGAATTGTTTTTTGTCAGATCGAGAAAAATAAAAAAAGGTATCAGTGTCGCCAGAAATATTAACCCAAGGTAGGACAAGGCAGGTTTTAATTTCAGATAACAGTATATGCCATGAAAAGACTTTTTTACCCTGCCCCAACTGTCGGCCAGCTCCTTTTCCAGGCGCACCTTGCCAGAACCAAACAGGTAATAACCAACATGGTTAAAAGGCGCAGACTGGTTCTGGGCAGCTAATTTTTCCAATGTTCTGGCCACAATAATTTCTGTAACTTTATATTTTCCTGCCAGACCTTCTATTTCATGCCTGTATTTGTCCCGGGAATCAAAATCCATCTTATCAAATATTCGGGCCGGATCCTTTTGAAGGGTTTGCTGTACCAGACTGACATTTTCGAAAAAAGCAGACCAGTTCTCAGCGTTAATCTGTTTGATATCCGTGACAAGTTTGCCCATGGCCGCTCCCTGGGCTGTCAGAAAATGATGTTCTGAATTTACGGCCTTCTCCACCGTTGTATTTTGTCTGCTGGCCGCATTATCAAGCCAGTTGTACAGTATTTTAGCTTCTAGGCCATGTTCCTTAAGCTTTCTGGAGATTCTTTCCATAAAAATTGCCGTGAGCACGTCTTCCGGATCATGCCCAGATGCAGGAGGCATCTCAGCTGCGGGCGTTTCAGCGTCCGTGCTTCCGTCAAATACAGTCTTTAACCAATCATCAGCTTTTCTTCTTTCGGCCTGGATATAAAGAATACGCTCAATCTGATAGTAGACTTTTTCCAGCAGCAGTACTTTTAACATCATTGGAACAGCCCATATCTCAGCAGATGAAAGCGGCGCCTCTTCCTGATACCCGGTAATAAACGCCTTTAATTGATCAAAATTTAATTCATGTTCACACTGTTTTAGAAACTCAGCTATAATTAGATAAATTCTGGGGTAACCGGCGTTATCCCCTCCTTTTAAATACTGCAACTTGCTTTCATATTCTTTGGAGATATCCTTGGTCAGTCCTGTGATCAATTCGCTGATAATGTAGTAGTTGTCCAGGTACCATTCTGCTGCGGGAATGACGTCTTCCGTTTCATAGTAATATTCATTGATTGGAGAATAAGCTTCACGGATATAGGCACTTTGTCTTTTAATAACCGGCAGTAGGCTCCGACCTCTAGGGGTAAGCCCCAGCCAGTTATGGAATTGAGCAAGTTCCGAGATCTTCATATTTCAACCCCAACATATTTTTTTCTTTACTCATTATGTCCATTTTTGCGGGCATAATTCGTAATTTACAGCCTGCTGGGGCAAATCGCCGCTCTTCGCCATCCGTGGTACCGCAGTATTCGTCCATCTCTAGTACTGTGTATTTTAAATAAATAGGTAAATAACATTCAGACTTTAGTATCTCGGGCCTGTCTGCCTGCCACAATTCCGCTTTCGACCATTGTATCATCCTTGATACGCCGCTCCTTGCCGTAAGCCTAGAGGCTAACTGCCCGAGCACAAAGGAAAGACGCCTCAAAATGAAGTGCACCCCAAATGTTGGACAAAAAAATCTAGCATTTGGAGGTGCACTTTTCTTTGGCAAAGTATTCTTATGAACAACGTCTAGAAGCGGTATTGAAAGTAACCGAACAACACATG
>JAMPIU010000179.1 GCA_023667845.1 Dehalobacter sp.
CCTTTAACGGTTACTTTTACATCTTTTAATCCACAGGCTTCAACTACTTCTTTATACTTATCAATCAGCAATGCGCCGGCAACACAACCGACATAAGCTTCTATACTGGCTCGAGTTTTTTCCGGAAGCTCTTTTAGTAGAGCAATATCAGATATGGCCACCCTTCCTTGAGGCTTAAGGACCCTATATATTTCCTGAAAAACTCTGGCTTTGTTGACAGATAAATTAATAACACAATTACTTATCACTACATCAACCGAATTATCTGCTAAAGGCAAATTTTCAATTTCTCCAAGTCTAAATTCAACATTGGCATAATGGTCTTTTGAAGCTATATTCCTTGCCTTTTCAACCATTTCCGGTGTCATGTCAACACCGATAACTTTGCCTGCCGGACCAACTTTAGCTGCCGCCAAAAAACAATCGAAACCTGCTCCAGAACCGAGGTCAAGAACTGCTTCACCTTCTTTTAGGCGGGCAATCGCCGTAGGGTTCCCACAACTTAGGGCCAAATTAGCTTCCGTAGGTATAACGCTGAGGTCGCTGTCAGAATAGCCAAGATTTTTAGCAAATTCCCCTACATCATCACCGCAAGAACTGCCACAACCACAACCGTTTTGTTGTTTGGCAATAGACCCGTAGGCGGCCCTGACAACTTCAGCTGTTTTGTTTGGATTCATATTACTCCCTCCAAATACAGTTTTTTTTTCTGGCAAACCGCTTTTACTTATCTTCTCAAATATTTGACCAAAAAATCATTTTCTATTATTTAACTACAACATCTGGATTTGTCGCCCGGGCAGCATGCACCACCTTGCGTTTGAACCTTATTTAGAACCAAACTGACATGTTTTCTCATGGCGTTTAAGGCGCCTTTTTCTACCATATGGCCTACTTCGACGGCCTCCTTGATCTCATCCTCGCCAATACCTAAATCCCGCGCCTTGCCCAGGTGAAAATCCAGGCAGGGTTGACAGTGAACCCCAACCGATACACCTATTGCGATCAGTTCTTTCATTCGTTCGTCCATTATATTACTCCTTTAGCTTTCATGTTTGTGAGTCTGAAATTATATTTACTAGTCTAATTCCCTGATTATTATTTTCGCAGTTTCTTCAGCAACTTCGCCTGTAAAAGAGATACACTGTTCCATATGCTCTGGAGACCCAAGTTTCATTCCTTTTGTTAACACGCGGCAGCACAAACATTTATGACGTTTTTGAAAGATATCATGCAATTCTTTAGATAGTTCCATGGTCTTATTGACCTTTTCATCCTTGGGTTCCGTCCTGCCGAAAAATAACCCAAGGGCCATAATCCCACCTACGATTGCGCCGCAAGTGCAGCCAGCACTACCCATGCCTATAGGAAAACCGGAAGCCATTGATATAACATCATCGGGAACCGCTAAATTGAATTCATCTTTAATTGTTTTAACAATTGATTCGGAACAAAAGAAATCACCATTGCGATAATAATCCTCTGCTGTTTTCCTTACTTTATCGATGTCAATATTATTTTTCAAAACACTGCCACCTTCCATTTCAGAACTGTGTTGAGAGAACCTCTTACAAAGAGTGCTAAAAACATACCCGCGGAAGGAATCCTTATTTTCGGTTCAAACTTACAATGTTTTTATTAATTAGTCAAATAAAAATATTTTATAAAATTTGATCTATCATTGAAACTATTAATTAGAGGGTTTCCCCATTAGAAAAGCGGCTATTTTTTAAGCCGCTTTTTGTTTTTAGTCTATATTTGTTTCATTCTTTTGCCTGGCAGCAAAAAACTTCTTAAGATTATCTGGTAATTCTGCCGGACGGGCCGGAATCGCAGCGCATTCATCTTTGTAAACTTCACGAAGGATTGCCTCAATGATCAGCCCCTTGGGGGGAACGGAGTATTCTTTTCCCCGATAAAACCAGACGCGACAGTCTACATCATCACCGCAGAGATCACCGCAGGACTCACACAGGCTTTCTCTTACCTCAAGCTGTATATCCTGGCCGTTAATGCGGATGGTGGGGGAGCTGACAAACCCCAGCTCCAAAGCCTGCTCCTCGCTCTGTACGTGGATTTTTCGCACATCCACCTCAATTCCGGTTGCTTCCAGAACACTTGAGACCTCCGAGATGGCTTCTTCCAGGCTGGAATCTGTCCCCCGGCAGGGAACACATACGTTCAGATCCAAAAACAGGAACTCGATATCCAGGCGCCTTTTCTCGGGGTCGGTTATAGATGAGTCCGTCCCCTGGGGAGCGCAACAGACTGTTTGACCTGTGGGCACCCGGGATTCAGCGGGAGGAGGGCAGCAACTGCTGCTGTTGCAACCGCAGCCGGAGTTTTCCGCCGGTGCTTTTTCTTCCTCTATACCCAGTACTTTGAACGCCGCCTGGCGGATAGCCTTGGCGGGGATATCTTCATACTCGCTGCCTTCAAACGTTACCGTCCGGCAGTAGGTATTGGTCCCCAGTAAATTTGTACATGAATCACAGTAGTTCTCTGATACCTCGATATTCAAAATATCTTCAAT
>JAMPIU010000180.1 GCA_023667845.1 Dehalobacter sp.
CCGCAGATGAAATGTCTCCGGATTGCTGTTGTTCGTTAAATACTGGAAAAGGTATTTGGATTGCAGCACCCCGACAATATTGTCGATATTCTCCTCATAGACGGGTATCCTGGAATACTTCTCATGATTGATAAAGGCAATGACTTCACTTAAGCTTGCTTCAATCGGCAGCGCCGCAATATCCGTGCGATGTGTCATGACTTCGGAAACCGTTTTATTGTTAAATTCAAAAATATTGTTAATCATCAGTTTTTCTGTTTCATGGATAGCGCCTTTTTCCTCGCCAACATCAACCATCATGCGGATTTCTTCTTCCGTGACCTGCTCGTTCTCCGCATTCGGATCTACCCCGAAAAGCCTTACAAACACGTTCATTGACGCCGTAAGCATTTTTACGAATGGTGAGGTAATTTTAGACAGGATATACAGCGGACTTGCAGCAAACCAGGCGATCTTTTCAGCTTTATTCATCGCAATTCTTTTCGGCACGAGCTCTCCGAGCACCAGCGTGAAGTAAGATAAAATGATGGTAATTAGAATAACGGCTATCGTCTTCAGCAAGGATGCTGAAACGGGGGCCCCAAGCTTAATCAGCAGTGAAACCAGCGGATCGGAAAAATTTTCTGAAGCAAACGCACTGGCCAGAAAGCCTGCCAACGTTATCCCAATCTGGATCGTCGCAAGAAATTTGCTCGGCTCGCCGAGCAAATTGGTTAAAATTTTGGCCTTCTTGTCGCCATCTTCAGCCATCATTCTGATTTTATTGTCATTCAGGGAGATCAAAGCAATCTCCGAGGCAGCGAAAAAGGCATTGAGCGCAATCAGTACGACTAAAAACAAAATCCCGGTAATCAATGATTGTTCCTCCTGATAATAATAAAAAGGCAGAATCATTCCTTATACAGGACTGTCAAAGCCTTCTACCAAATCCTATTAATAAGTCATTTGAAATAATACTACTTCGTATATCTCCGGCATTTTCCTCCATATCTTACTCTCTCCCTTTCTTGATTCTACATCCATTTTAATTTACCCGATGATAAATTGCAATGTCCTGTGTTGTTCTGCAGAAAATCAGCGAATAAACCAGAAACGAATTGAGCAAATAAAAAATGGATATGCTAGAAGTGGCTATGCCAGTCAATAGAACAGGAAGGGCAAATCTATGAAAATTTTACTTGTTTACCCGCAAATACCGCTGACCTATTGGAGTTTCCAGTACGCGTTAAAGTTCATATCCAAGAAAGCTGGATCTCCGCCCCTGGGGCTACTTTCCGTAGCTGCTATGCTGCCGGAGCATTATGATAAGCGTCTTGTGGATATGAATGTAACGAAACTCAAGGATCGGGATATTTTATGGGCCGATTATGTCTGGATCAGCGCGATGGTCGTCCAAAAAGAATCTGTCAGGGAAGTTATTAACCGCTGTCATGCCCTCGGAGTCAAAACGACTGCAGGCGGTCCCCTCTTTACTTCCGAACCTGAGGAGTATGATGATGTAGATTATCTCGTCCTGAATGAAGGGGAGAACACTGTACCTGCCTTTGTGCGTGACCTTGAGAACGGATCGGCAGCGCACATTTACACAACGGAAGAATGGGCGGATATCAGAAATACCCCTGTGCCTTTGTGGGACCTTATCGATATGAAACACTACGCAACAATGAATATTCAATATTCACGCGGATGCCCATTCCATTGCGATTTCTGCAACATTACATCTTTATACGGTCACGAGCCCCGTACCAAGACCTCTTTGCAGCTCCTGTCAGAATTGGATTCCCTTTATCGAGCCGGATGGCGCGGAGGCATCTTCCTGGTCGATGATAATTTTATCGGAAACAAAAAGAAATTAAAGGATGATATCCTGCCTGCGTTGATCAGCTGGATGAAACAAAAAAATTATCCGTTTACGTTTATCACAGAGGCCTCGATCAATCTGGCTGATGATGACAGCCTTATGAATCTGATGGTTAAGGCGGGGTTTCTGACTGTATTTATCGGAATTGAAACCATGGATGAAGACAGCCTGGTTGAGTGCAATAAACTTCAGAATAAAAACCGCAATCTGATTGCGTGTATCAAAAAAATTCAGAAATTCGGCCTTCAGGTTCAGGGCGGCTTTATTGTCGGGTTCGACAACGACAATGCCTCTATTTTTGACAAACTGGTAACCTTTATTCAGGAAAGCGGGATCGTTACCGCGATGGTCGGGCTGCTGAATGCGCCGAAAGGAACTAAACTATATCAGCGTCTGGCAGCGGAAGGCCGCCTGTTAAAAAGCATCAGCGGCGACAACACCGACTTCTCGATGAACTTCATACCAAGAATGGAAAGCCGCCTGTTGATCAAAGGCTATCAAAGAATTGTCGATACGATCTACTCGCCAAGAAAATATTATGAGCGGGTCCTGACATTCTTAGAGCAGTACGAACCTGCTGGATTTACGGCTCAGCGGATCGACCGTTGTCAGGTGCTCGCGTTTATCAGATCGGTATTCCGTTTGGGAATTATCGGCCAAGAAAGACGATACTACTGGAAACTGATCATTTGGTCTCTGCGGAAACGCCGTAATGTATTTCCGCTGGCAGTAACCCTGTCCATATACGGTTTTCATTTCCGAAAAGTATTCCGCCGGACTGAGGAAATATTAAAATAATTTTAGAAAATTTGGGTGGAGGATTTTGATCTTTAAGCTTCTTTATGGAAAAGATCAACGCCGAAACGGCTGCCTGAGATGACCCTGTTCTTCCCTGCTGTTTTGGCAGCGTAAAGTGCTTTATCCGCAATCTCAATATTTTCGGTCAGCGAGCAGCCTTTTTGATAGAGACAGACACCGGCACTCACGGTCAGTGGCTTATCAAAATAACTGTTAAGTGCAAATTCTTCCCTGATTTTATCCGCTTTCAGGCAGGCGTCCTTCAGGCCGCAGCCATAAAGAATAATTAGAAACTCCTCACCGCCGTAACGGCAGATGAAATCAGTGGCCCTGGCATTTGTTTTTAAAACACGGGCTAAAACCAGCAAAACCTTGTCGCCAAAGACATGTCCCTTCTGATCATTTATCTTTTTAAAATTATCAATATCAAAAATGGCAATGCAAAAAGGCTGTCCTGTCTTCTGATAATTGGATACAGCCTTCTGAAAACTCTTTTCCAACAGCAGGCGGTTTGGAAGCCCCGTCAGCGGATCTCTGGCCGCCTGATTTTTGGCCTTTCTGAACTGATATTGGCTGATATTCAGCAAACTGTTGACTTCAAATACAATGATAAAACCGAAGGCTAGGAGCAGAAGGCTGAACATGTAGATATTTACGGATATAAACAGATCCGAAATTTTGAATGACGTAATGAATAAAGAGGCTACGCTTTCGGCAGCAGCAATGATCAAACCCAAAATCCCATGACGCATGCCGTGAAAAGAAATAAAGAAGAAATAGGAAAAAAAGAGCATATTCAGCAATTCAACATTCCCTGCCATCAATAGGGTATAAACAGGAATATCAAGCACTAAACTGAGCAGAATCAGTTTCTCGGCCCGGGTGTCCTTGCTGAAGATACAAACGGAAACAAACAAATTATATAGGAGAGCGATAAAGAAACCAACAAAAAACGGGCCCGTGAAAGAGCCCTGAAAACGGATCAGCTCAGCCAGGGCGACAACAAGTAGTCCCCACCTAAAGAGCAGGAATTTTCGTTCCAGCGGTTTATATTTGATCAAATCAAACTTCCTGACCAACTGTTTCACCACATTTTGCGAATTACGCAAATATTATACCATAATTTTCTATTCATCCAAAGAAAATTTTTGCCATTTGATAACACAATAAGGTTTCCTAGAAGTACCTTAGGCAGTTTCAATACTGTTGTCGGCCTGAAGGTTTAACTTTTCGACCGCGTTTTCGCGCATTTTATATTTCATAATTTTGCCTGCGGCATTCATCGGGAATTCTGCGACAAAGTCAATATAACGCGGTGTTTTGTGCTTGGCCATGTGGGTACGGACAAAATCCTTCAGCTCATCAGCGGTCAGTTCGGCACCGTCCTTCAGTATGACACAGGCCATAATCTCTTCCCCATATTGTTTGTCAGGGACACCAATAACCTGAACGTCCTTGACCTTTGGATGGGTATAAATAAAATCTTCGATTTCTTTCGGATAGATGTTTTCCCCGCCGCGAATGATCATGTCCTTGATACGTCCGGTAATTTTATAGTATCCGTTCTCATCGCGTCTGGCCAGGTCGCCGGTGTGCAGCCAGCCGTTCTCATCAATCGCCGCAGCGGTGGCTTCGGGCATTTTATAATACCCTTTCATGATATTGTAGCCCCTGGCAACAAATTCGCCGTCCTCATTATCCGGAAGATCTTCCCCGGTCTTCGGATCCACGATCTTGCACTCAACACCTGGCAAAGCACGGCCCACAGTGGCAACCCGCAGTTCGACGGAATCGTCGACACGGCTCTGGGTGCAGCCGGGTGAAGATTCGGTCTGTCCGAAGACAATGGTGATTTCATTCATATTCATCTTCTCGACGACATCCTGCATGACCTTCACAGGACACGGACTTCCTGCCATGATTCCGGTCCGCATGTAGGAAAAGTCTGTTTTCGGAAAATCTTCATGCTCGAGCATCGCAATAAACATGGTCGGAACACCATGGAAGGCGGTGATTTTTTCCCTGTTGATGCAATCCAGCGATATCTTCGGCGAAAACGCCGGTATCGGGGACATGGTCACCCCATGGGTCATGGACGCAGTCATCGCCAGCACCATCCCGAAGCAATGGAACATCGGGACATGAATCATCATGCGGTCGGCTGTGGAAAGATCCATGCAGTCGCCAATATTTTTACCGTTATTCACAACATTATAGTGTGTCAGCATAACGCCTTTCGGGAAACCAGTGGTTCCTGAGGTATACTGCATGTTGCAGACATCATGACGGTTAAGAGAAAGCGCACGGCGGTATACTTCCTCAACGGGGACTTTGTCAGCCAGGGTAATCGCATCTTCCCAGGTCAGACAGCCGTTCTGCCTGGAATCAACCGTGATAATATTGCGTAAGAAAGGCAGCCGTTTGATATGCAGCGGCTTTCCGGCCTCGGCAGTCTCCAACTCGGGGCAAAGCTCCTTGATAATGCCGACATAATCGGAGTCCTTATATCCATCGATCATGACCAGCGTGTGTGTATCCGACTGACGAAGCAGATATTCTGCCTCATAAATCTTATACGCGGTGTTTACGGTTACCAGCACAGCGCCAATCTTGGTTGCCGCCCAAAAGGTAATGTACCACTGCGGAACGTTGGTGGCCCAGGTCGCAACATGGTCCCCGGGTCTGACACCCATCGCGATCAGAGCGCGTGCAAATGTGTCAACATCGTCCCGGAATTCTTTATACGTACGGGTATAATCCATGGTCGTATAACGGAAAGCATACTGATCCGGGAACTCATCCACCATCCGGTCAAGCACCTGGGGGAAGGTCAGATCAATCAGCGTATCCTTTTGCCAGATATATTTTCCGGTCTTGGCATTGTTATCGTACAAATGACCTTTCACCGATGTTTTTTCCGTGTAACGGCTCATATATTCTGCAAAATTCGGGAAAACGACGCCGGCATCATCCAGGTCCGCCGCCCAGCGTTTGACCCATTCCAGGGAAACATAGCCCTCATAGTTAATCGAATGCAGGGCCTGCATCATCTCATCAATGGGTAAATCTCCTTCTCCCATCATACGGTACCGGGTGGTGCCGTTCTCTAAAACGGAATCCTTGATATGTACATATTTAATGTAGGCACCAAGGTTCTGAACAGTCTTTCCAGGTGTCTCATCTGCAAAACGATAAGGGTGATGCATATCCCACAAGGCGCCAACATTGTCACTCGCGACATGGTTGAGTAGATGGCATAAACGGGAGGTATCAGAATAGACTCCGTTCGTTTCAACCAAAAGGGTAACGCTTTTTTCTTCGGCCAGAGGTACCAGACGGTTCAGCGCAGTAAGCACCACCTCGTCATCGACTTCACCAGTCGGCTGCGGTGCGATATCGGCGAGGATACGAATATACGGGGTTCCTAGCTTGGAGGCTAATTCAATATACTGAACGATCTCCTGATGATTCTGTTCCGCTTTCTCAGCATACTTTAGACAACAGCCGGAAGACAGACAAGGAATTTGAATACGGAGTTCGGATAACTTTTTTATGGTTTGCGGCAACTGAGACTCAGTAAAAGGCTGGGCCTGCACTGCAAAGATCTCACTGCCCAGACCGCGGATTTCAATGCCGTCAAAGCCAAAGTCCTTGGCCATGGAATAGATATCGGTCCAGCTGAAATCCGGGCAACCCAGGGTTGAAAACGCAAGTTTCAACATAATCTCCTCCTAGCATTTTATATCTTATAAACTATAGAAAATTTTACTGGCGCCATGCCTCCGGCTGCGCCTAGAGATATCAGAAAGTGCTTAGAGTTTTTCTGATATACCAAAAAAGCCTTCACCCCTTAGCATTTCTGTTAAAGACGAATGCTTTATACTGTCATGGTACAGCCTTTAAATATAAAACTGTATGATATAATTTTAGGTAATGCTATCAAATTTCCGAATATTTGTCAAGTGTTGTGGATCAGTATGCACTCAGACAGAACTGTGCTAAGTCAGTTTTGCTGGTTTGATTTGGCGCTAAATAAAAAATGGAAACGGCTGGAGATCTACTCCGCCGTTTCCAGCATCCATCAAAATCCGGGATAACATTTACGACTGATATTGATTGTGAGAATGTTTCCTGCCCGTTAAGGCATTGACGATGGACAACAGGATCACCGCACCGAGGAGAGCAACCAAGAAACTCCAGACATTAAATCCATTGATCCCTATTCCTCCGAAAATGTTGACGATCCATCCGCCGATGAACGCCCCGACGATCCCGACAACAATATTCATTCCAACGCCCATTTTGGCATCACGGCCTGTAATCATGCTGGCAATCCACCCCGCAAGGCCGCCTAAAATAATCCAGCCGATAACACTCAAGACAATTCCTCCTTTGCATCAGATATTTTAAGGCAATTGTTTTCATAATTAATCTGCCCAAAATAAAAATATTTACCCGGACTTGTCTTCAATTCGAATGTTTTTATTAACCTTTTTATTAACGTTTGCATTGAAAATTTTTACATCTAAATTAAGAAGCCAAAACCGGTTTTATCCAGATAGCCTTCCTCTTGATTCTCTCTGGTAATGACTTTAAGTTTGGCGGGCTCAACAGTGACTCTTAACGGAAAATCAAACCCTTTTTCTCCGTCTAAATCCGTACCAATCGATTCCCGACAGTTGATTGTCAGCTCTGCCGTCTGGAAGTAGTCTACATATGGGCTCTCCGCATGTTCACCGTTCGCCACTTTGATAACCAGCGGGATCAGTTCGAGAACTGGACATGGTTTAAAAATATACACATCAAGCAGACCATCGCTAATAGAAGCCAACGGCGCTATCCTCTTAAAACCACCCGCCGATTTGCCATTCATAATCAAGATGAAATACACTTCATCGTCGCGGTTGGCTTCCCGGCTCCGAATACTAACTTTCACCGGCTTCATATTGGCGAATTCTTCAACACCCTTTAAATAATAGGCGAGAGCCCCAAAACTTTGTTTGATTCTTTTGGGAGTTTTTTGGCTGACATCGATCAGAAAACCCAGGCTGGCCACATTTAAAAAATAGCGGCCATTGGCGACCCCGATATCGCATACTGTAAAATGATCCTGAAGCAGAATCTCCGTCATTTCATTGACCCGCTCCGGAAAATGAAAATAACGGGCAAAGTCATTGGCAGTTCCTACCGGATATATTCCAACCGGGATCTGGCAATCATAACAAAAAAGAACATTGATGACCTGGTGGATCGTCCCGTCGCCCCCGGCAATCCAGATCCTGTTGAAACTGTTGATGTCCGCTGAGGAGACCATTTTTTCCAGGGCTTCCGTAGTGCTGATCCTGTAAGGGACCAAATAATAGCCTTTATCTTGGACAGCTTCAATAATGCTGTCCAAGTGATTATTAAAGCTGCCGTTCCCGGCAAGCGGATTATAGATTAATAATATTCGCATCGTCTACCCCCTGAAAACAATTCATAGCAAAGAATCATAGAATAACCTTACCTTACCTGATAACACAACAATACTACGGTGTCGGTCTTTTCGCAAATATCCAGTAATGCTTCTACACGATTCCTGGGAAGAGTTCAATCAGGCATTTTTGCTGGACAATTCCGGAAAGATAGTGTATTCATTAATACGGGAGTTGATTTTCTTGAACCCTATTGCATTTGAAATTGGTCCCTTTTCTGTTCATTGGTATGGTATACTGATCGCTCTGGCGTTTTGCGCCGGACTCATTCTCGCGAACTATCATACGAACTATCGCAGGCTGGACCCGGACAAACTTTTTAATCTGCTGATTGTTATGATTCCCGCTGCTCTGATCGGTGCCAGACTATATTATGTCCTGTTCAATTTGCATTATTACATCGCTTGTCCGGCGGAAATCGTGGCTGTCTGGCATGGCGGATTAGCCATTCACGGCGGAATTATCGGCGGTTTTCTGGCGGTCTTAGTGGTTACCCGCAGAGATCCGGATTTAAAATTTTGGTCTGTGGCCGATGTTATCGCGCCAAGTCTGGTTATCGGCCAGGCGATTGGCAGATGGGGCAACTTTCTTAATCAGGAAGCACATGGCGGCCCGGTTAGTGAATCCTTTATCAGTAAATTTCCGCATTTTATTCAGCAGGGCATGTATATTGACGGCCAATATTACCACCCGACTTTTTTATATGAGTCTTTATGGGACACTTTGATCTTTTTGTTCTTGTTCTGGCTGATCAGGAAGAAATCAACACCTGACGGCATCATTTTCTTGCTTTATTTATTGCTGTACTCGGCAGGCCGTTTTATTATTGAGAGTCTCAGAACCGACAGTCTGATGCTTGGTCCATTTAAAATAGCCCAAGTCATCAGTATTGCAGCAATTTTGCTTTCGGCCGTTCTTCTCTTTGTAAAACTTAGGAAAAAGAAACCAGTTTAGTCATTTCCATTCATTTCCAGCGTTCCGACGCTAATTGGCCTGATATGGTATAATAATCTGAGGACTGAACCGGTATCATTACTGCTGTGGGGGTGACTGATTTGGTATTTCTTACGATTTCCAGACAAACAGGAAGCCTGGGGAAAGAAATATCTGGGCTCCTCGCCAAGAAATTGGATCTGCCTCTGATTACACACGATTTTGTTGTGAACCAATGGCTGCCGGAGATTGCCGACAAGCATGAGCTACATATGCTGAAAGAAAGCCCTGGCTTTTATTTGAATCTGTCCTCTCAAGGCCTTACCTTTGCCGAGCATATTGAAAGCAGATTAAAAGGTTATATTTCTGAACAGCCTGCTATCATCTTCGGTCTCGGCGCTCAGGTTATTTTCTCCCGCCATCCTGAAGCGATCCATGTCAGAATCATAGCTTCAGATGAAGTTCGAACCGGCCGGGTCATGCATAATCTCCGTCTGGACCGCTCCAATGCCGAAAGATTCCTGGAGCTGACCGACCGCAAACACAAACGGTATATTTCCACCATTTATCATAGAGACTGGTCTGATCCTTCTCTTTACGGCATTACGCTGAACACAGATTTTATTGGCATCGAAGAAGGCGCTGCCTTTCTGGAGTACTATGCCAGAAATAAGCAGCTTTACTCCCCTGCGGCTGAATGTCCTTCTCAGGACGGTAAAAAACCGATTATTTTCAAGCATCCATCCGAAGAGGAATTTGCCGGAATCCTGGATATGTACCACCTTGACTGGGAGTACGAGCCCCGTACGTTCCCGATTCAATGGGATGAAGAGGGCAATGTTACCATGGCGTTTTCACCTGATTTTTACCTGCCCAGATTTAATACGTTCATTGAACTGACCACGATGAACCAAAAATATGCTTCAGAAAAAAAGAAAAAGGTTGAGCTGCTCAAACGGCTCTATCCCGGCACCAACATCAACATTGTCTTTAAAAATGATTTTTATTCCCTTTTGGAGAGATTCGGCATTAAGAAAGGATCTGCACAATGAATTCAAATGCTGTTGGGAAGATCATTTTCACTGCAGAGGAGATTCAACGGAAAGTCGCCGAAACCGGGCGAATCATCGATACCGACTATCAGGGCAAGGAGCTGGTTGTGATCAGCGTCCTAAAAGGATCGTTTTACTTTTTGGCTGACCTGACCCGGCACCTGACGGTACCCTTAAGCATTGATTTTCTGTCGATCAGGGCCTTCCCTGATGAAACGAATAAAACTGGCATTGTAAGATTTGCGAAAGATCTTGACCTTTCGATCACCGGCAAACATGTTCTTTTAGTAGAAGATGTGGTCGGAACCGGACTTACGCTTGCTTATATCTGCCAACACCTCGAAGCTGCGAAGCCGGCTAGTCTAAAAATATGCACCCTGCTGGACAATCCCTCGGAAAGGCTCCTCACCATTAACATCGATTATTGCTGTTTTCTTATGCCGGACCAATTTGTAGTCGGATATGGCCTTGATTACCAGGAAAAGTACCGAAACCTTCCGTATATCGCAGCCTACAAGCGCGAAAAATAAAAAAGAAGCTCCAACGAACCTTTATCAATGTATCCCCAGTATTACCCTCAATTTCGTTTCCTGCTATCCATCTTCCTTAAAAGACCTTCGTCTACAGATATTCCGTTTACTCATTACCCACTTCAGTCTGATTTCATTTCAGAATTTGCCTCTTAAGATCCTTTTTACAGATTCTCTTGAACCAAACCTTCATTTCTATCAATCCCGTTGCAGACTCTTTTCTTCGAAACTCTCCAGATATAGTGAACCTTTTCGTTCACCGACCTAATCATCCAATGATAACATTTTGTTTCCATTTTCAGGCTTCACTGGTATTCCATCTTAGGAATTCCTTGAAGCTTGTTATTATCATACATAAAATACAAGCTTTCGGTCAACCTGCAAATATCGTGATTTAGGCTAAAATTAATAAAATGTTACGAATTTTCAGTCTATTATAACGGTTTTTCTTTAGCTCATAAAGAATTACTTGCTAAAAGGAATCAAATCCCACGGATCATCCCAAATCCGCTTTTTTATTCTTTTTTTGGCTGTACATCAGATTGTCAACATGGTTCAGAAATTGCTCAATGCTGGCATATTTCATATCGAAGATGTCAGTCCCAAAACTTCCTTCCAGCCTGTAACGCTTTCCGGAAGTTTTATTATACGCTTCAAAAGACACATTGATTCTCTCAATTGTTTTCTCCAGAGCTTCTTTGCTGTCACATTCCATAATTACCGCAAATTCATCGCCACCCATCCTGGCAATAATGTCTGTTTTTCTTAGGACACTTCTTATTAGCCCAACAGCAGTCTGGATCGCTTTGTCCCCTTCGGAATGCCCATATTGGTCATTAATTTGTTTCAGTCCGTCAAGGTCAGCATAAATAAGCCCAAATTTGTTATCGGCCTTATGGTGGATCCTTCTGGAAATGTAATAGTCAAAAGATCCTCTCGTCCATACGCCGGTCAAGTTATCCAGATGAGCCATTCTTTGCTGCAGAAAATAATAAATAATCACGAGGGAAAATGCCGTACAGCTCCACATCAGAAGCACACCATAAAACAACGACTGAAGGATCCCTCCGATAATCGGCAATATTCCAAAACCGATCATAGGAATCCATTCCTGCTTAATGATTTTCCCTTTTCTTTTAAGGATCTGTATCAGGCTGACCAGCAGATAGAAATAGGTAATAACGGCTGAAACAAGAAAAAGTGATCCCCGGTGGTAGACATTCGCACTGTCTATATCGAAGATAAAACCGTAAATGGGCGATAAAACGGTCAGTACCGTATTGATGACAATCGGAATGAAATACAGGATTTCCCTGGTTTTAAAAATCGTACTATCTGGTTCAGTCCAGCTATAATTAAATTTGTACCATGAATAGGTTAACAGCGGTGCCGTAATAAACAAACATATATGCATCAGCTCCGACACCGGGATCAACCATAACTCAGGGCGTCTGTTGATCATACAGGTCAGCGTTTCAAAAACAAGCTCCAGCATAATGACTAAAGACGTGGTCAGAAATTTTTTATTGATACGATCCTGCCGGTCAAGACTCTGGTAAGCAATCAAAAATACTACCCCCAACAACACCAGGGCAACAAGATTAATATCAATCCGTAAAAATACCTGCATACTTTTTACCAGCCTTTATGTCTAAGATCAGCGCATGAAAATATTATAGCATAATTTTGTGGAATAATTTGCGAAACGTAACGTGATCCAGCAGTCCAAGCGAACATGGATGTGAAACGCAGCTAGGTCATGCTAAATGTGCAAAAAGGGGCTATTAACACCCAAAATGAAATGCTGCCAACACAGTGTCAGCAGCATTCGGATTGAGGTGAGCCCTTTTATTTAGCCAGAATAGCTGTTAAATCATTCTCTGGTGTAGAGATTGGTGTGATATTGAATTTTTCGACCAAAACACTGAGTACATTGGAAGAGAAAAAAGCGGGAACGGATGGTCCGATATAGATATTTTTTATGCCCAGCGCCAGAAGTGTCAGTAAAATACAGACGGCTTTTTGCTCATACCAGGAAAGCACCAGCGTTAAGGGCAGATCGTTTACGCCGCATTCAAAAGCCTTGGCCAATGCAACAGCAACCTGAATAGCGGAATAGGCATCGTTGCATTGACCCATATCCATCAGCCGTGGCAGTCCCCCGATTTCTCCGATATTCAGGTCATTAAAGCGGTATTTCCCGCAGGCAAGTGTCAGTACGACCGTATCTTTCGGAGTTTGTCTGACAAACTCGGTATAGTAGTTTCTGCCGGGTTTCGCGCCATCACAGCCGCCAACCAGGAAGAAATGCTTGATTGCTCCGCCCTTGACGGCATCGATCACTTTATCCGCAACTCCGAGAACAGTATTCCGGGCAAAACCTGTCATCAGCTCATTTCCGCCGTTGATCCCTGTCCTGTATTGATCTTCGCTGTAGCCGCCAAGTTCAAGCGCCTCCTTAATCAGGGGCGAGAAGTCCTTGACTTTGGCATCCGGGATATGCTTCATTTCGGGATAACCGACGACGGATGTCGTATAAACCCTGTCAGCGTAACTGGCTTTGGGTGACATCAGACAGTTCGTCGTAAAAAAGATCGGAGCCGGAATATTGTCAAATTCCTTTTGCTGGTTCTGCCAAGCCGTTCCGAAATTGCCCTTTAGATGCACATATTTTTTAAATTCAGGATAGGCGTGAGCCGGGAGCATTTCACCATGGGTATAAATATTGATTCCTTTTCCTTCTGTCTGTTCCAGCAATTGTTTCAGATCGAGCAGGTCATGGCCGGTGATCACAATGAATGGGCCTTTTTCTATGGTTGTTGTAACTTTGGTTGGCACCGGATGACCGAACGCCGAAGTATTCGCTTCATCGAGCAGCGCCATACAGGCAAGATTGGTTTTGCCGAATTCCATCAGCAACTCCAGCCATTCATCGACGGAATGATCTTCCCCGACAGCTTTCAATCCTTTATAAAAGCAGGAGGTGACTTGAGGATCCTGCTTGCCTAGAACATACGCATGCCAAGCATATGCCGCCATCCCGCGCATGCCTAACAAGAGAGTCGTACGCAGCGAAACGATGTCCGGATCACCATGGAACAAAGCTTCAGGTGCAAAATCTTCCGCCCCGCCAAGTTTGTTTTTCTCTTCAGTTACCTTTTGTATGAAGGCATCAAAATCTTGAGGATCAAAATTAACATTGGTCACTGTGGCAAACAGGCTCTGCATCACCAAAGCATCTGT
>JAMPIU010000181.1 GCA_023667845.1 Dehalobacter sp.
ACGATTATTTAGGCTGCAAAACTACCGCGAGAACCCGCAAGGGCGAAACTGTCACGAAACAGTCCGGCGGACTGTTTCGTAAGGAGCGGTCCAAGAGGCCTGAATGAGGCCTCGAAGGACGGCAGATTTTGCCGCAGGCAAAATCTGCAAAGCCCCCGACGGAATACCAAAACTGTAAATTAAAAATTTCGAAACTTAGTATTGATTAATTTGTCAACCTGTGGTTATAATCCTGACTTTTGCAGGATACAAGAGAAATAACGCTTAAGTCCATTGAAAACAGATGGATTTAGGCGTTTGTTTGTAAAATAAAATTGTACGTTAACAGCTCATTTTTTAACGTCAGCTAAGATTTTTTTAATTTCAGTCAAGGCTAGCCTTTTTCGAGAGAAGTCTATCCCAAATGTAGCCCCAAGCGCATCCGAGATTTTGCTCCGGTATCCAAATAGATATATGTTTTCAGATTCGTGCAAGCACTGGATCCTGTTCAGACAATCGATGATTTCCTCAGCGGAATAATTCTTTCCGGTCTGTTTCTGTATGATCCGGATGATTGCCAATGCCAGGAAGCAGGTCAGAAAGTGGGCATCGATATGATCTTCGCTGCTCACGTATACCGGGCGTGCCTCCAGTTCACTCTTCGTGATCTTGAAGGTCTCTTCGATTTCCCAGAGACCCCGGTATGTATCGATGATATCCCAGTCGGACATCTGATGCTCGCTTGTCGTGATGGCATAGTACCCGTCAAGCATTTCCTCCTGGAGGATCTTTTCGCGGTCCAGGGAAAGGTTTCTGCCTTTTGTCTCGATCTCTCCGGTTGTTTTGTCAAATTCAAGATTACTTACATATGCGGCAGCGCCATATGCTGTAGCCCGGTTGTATTTCTTCGGCTCCTTCACGAGGGCCTCTGCTTTGGCAATCACCTCTGCCCTCTCCGCACGCGCTTTCAATAAATACTTCCGCGACCAGAAGACTACCTGCTTTTCATATACTGTCTTTAGCTGCTTCTTTCCGTTGGCCATCGTAACATTGATTTCACGGGCGATGCGCCGGCTTTTGATCATGAAGTCACAATCATCCGCCGCCAGCTTCCCGTTTTTGTCACGGTATCCTTCCGAATCCAGCACGTATTCCTTGAATTTGTCTGTACCGCCGCGTACGGAGAAACTGAACACATACCCGTTCCTCGGTTTTTCAGGTTTTTCACCGACCAGGTAGTGTATATTATCTCCGGTGATGATCCCCATATCCGCAACAACGATGATGCGTCCGGTACCGTAGTTCGCCCTGACTTCCCCTATGACGGACCGGAAGGTCTCTTTGTCAAGCATATTGCCTGGAAAAAGTTCATAGTGGAGCGGCACACCATCGGCATCCATCGCAAGCCCCATCTGCACGACGGGCTTCTTGCGGTTCTGCTTCGGCTTCCCGTATTTTCTGAGTTCGTCTGCCTGGCTGATCTCAAAGTAGTAATTGGTCACATCGTAATAGACAACGCTGGTCTCGCTGCCGTACTTCGAACGGATCCGTTCGTGCAGGAACCGCTGAAGCTCCTCTGAAATTTTGTCAAAATGAGTCAATGCGCGGTATACATCGTCAAGAGAGAAATGGAAACGCTCAAAATACAAAGACTTCTCCTCGAAAGTTTTCCTTTTGGAGCCGGGGCTCAGGATGCGCGACATCACCAGAAGGAGCATGATCGAGTTCGTATTGAATTTAAAATCCTCTTTAATTGCTTTTGATTTTAAAAATTCATGGATGCCCAGCTCATGATAGACTTTCATCGGCACCGCGTAGCCAAGGTTTTTCATGTTATCAGAGCCTTCAAACAGGCGCTCGTCCATATCGATATCGACCTGCACCCGCCTTCCCGTCCGCTCGTTCTCGGTCATTTTTCTGGCAGCCTCCCTGAAATGTGCGATTGGATCGGCATGCTGTTTCATGAGTTCATCAAGATAGCCGACCGATTCCACGACTTTCGTACGCATTCGTTTGGTATCCTTGTCGCGGTAGCCTTTTACAATGGACAGATAAGTTCGCCCATCCGGTTTCTTTGAGATGTTCAAATGCATTTATTTGTCCTCTCTTTCATTATGGAATATGATACTCGCTTTCATTATACCATAATTAACCAACTTTAACTAGCATAATTTTATTTTTGTAATCAAAAAGAAAAAGCCCTGTAGGCTTACATTTCAATTGCTGTATATTTCGAACGATTATTTAGGCTGCAAAACTACCGGGCGGTCTGATCATAAAAGCGCGTCTTATATGGCTTCATGGCTGGCAGCCAAAGCATCAGATAATGAGACACCGCAAATAACTTAACTCCAGAACAACTTGACACCGTCCGCGATCGGAATTGGATTTGACGCGGAGAGCCAAATGATAGTATAATATTCTGATACGAATCAAACGTTTCATTAAATTAGCGAGCGCTCATCCCAACCACGGATTGGACGAGCGGGAACAGGAAAGAAAATGATCACAAGCAGGCAAAGAAGCTTTTTAAGAAGTATGG